>JAUNCB010000202.1 GCA_030526765.1 Bacillota bacterium | reverse complement strand
GAGGATTCCTCTGCCTATGATGCCTGGCTTGATATGAATGATATTTGCTTCAGCATACTTATAGGATTCACCGTTCAGATCCACTTCTCCTCCTCCTAAGAATACGCCTTTGGTATCATAAACATCTGTATAGGCTTTATTTCCTCTGATGGTATGAAGCAGAAGCAATCCTTTTTCTTCAATCTTATCTAAGCCAATGACACGGCCATCTTTGTACTCAGGAACTGGAATGACAGGCTCTGCCTTACCGACCATATCGCTGTAATGGACAGTATCCCAGAAATTATCCTTTGCTGCAAACAGATGATCTCCGTAGTATGCACTGACCTTAAACACATAGGTCTGCCCTACGCATCTTTCATCCGGTGCAACAACTACATAAGCCTCGTCACCGATTTTCACACAATAGGTTGTCAATCTATTCTCACTATACCATTTCCCTTCTGGGGAATAGTCATAGTTATTGTAATAATTATCATAGTCATAATAACCATTTTCGCCTGTACCAGTTACAAAGAAATACTCCTTATCAGCCATAGAAAGTCCAGTATCAAATCTGGCCATATCCTGCTTTACGCTCCAGGAACCGATTCCGATTCTCTGAGAAGATCTTTCAATTTCCGTTTCACAGAACACATCTACCTTATCTGTGCGAATGGTAATACCCTGCTCATATTCCATATTCCGAACTCGTTCAAGGCTCTCATCTACGATATTTTCCTGTACCGTATTCGCATCTTCTGCAGCAATAATAATTGCTTGTGCAAATACATCACCGCCTGGTGCAGGTTCATATATGTATTTCAATGGGCCTGTTTCTCCCAGTGCTTCCGCTTCGAGGATTTTACCCATTCTTTCTTCGCTGTGACCATAATGCTTCGCATCGATTTCACCATCAATCAATGAAAAACGGAAAGAATCATTTTCATTGCCGCCGTATCCCTCCAATGGAAAATCGTAAAGCGCACTTGCATTCCCTTCTACCGTTTCCAATTGGAAATGACCCTTTACATCACCTTTGATCAGATTCATTCCGCCAACAACAGCACCAAGAATAGTAAAAGCTATCAGTCCCATTGCTGACTTTGTATATTTCATAATATCAGCTCCTACTCCCGCAAAAATCATTTTGCTCTCTTTCCCATTTCACTTCCCACAATTCCTTGAAAGGAAGAATAACCTCTCTCATCTCTCCCTTTCATTACATTTCTGGATGTCTAATTATTCCCCATTCCGCATCTCTTGCACCATCTTCCATATAAATCTCATTGGCAACAACTGCATAACCACCTTCAAACGGCTCTGCCTGATCAAAAGCAGGGCGAATGATCCACTCACCAGTTTCATCCACATAGCCGTATTTCCGCAGATTGCTGTGGTGATAAGGGCTTAAGCCTTCAGAAAATTCTTTTTTGATCCGATATTCTTCATAGGAAAGGGCTCCCGTTTCATCGAAATACTGAAACATATGCTTATGGTCGCCGTCCGGCAGATCAACGATTTCCTCCTGCATCAAAACACCATTTTTCAATGTATCATCACGGTCAAGAGAGTCATTGGCATAAACCGCATAACGGCCTTCTGCAACAAGCTGCAGCTTCTTGCCTGTTTTGTCAATGAGCCAGGTTTTCCATCCGTCTTCTTCTGTCACAAAAGTTACGCCATTCTTAAAATAACCGCCCCATTTATACTGACAGGGAATCACTTCTTTGCCTTCTTTATCGATATAGCCAACGCCGTTCTCTGTGCGTACCCTTGCTACCCCTTCAAAGAAATCCCCTGCATCTTTGTATTTTGCCTCGATGACCATCTTGCTGGTCCGGTCAATATATCCATAGGCAGCATGCAGATCATATCCATCTGACTTTTCTGTATAATCATATTCCAGACTAACTGCCGCCAATCCTTCTGAAAAGTTGCCTGCGCTTTCATACAACATTGGAACAATGAGATTTCCAGAACGATCCACATATCCAAATTTACTTTCACCATCCACAACTGTTTTCACGCGAGCGATCCCTTCTGAAAAAGGGGCTACCATGTTATACCCAGAAACCAATATATTTCCAGAATAATCGATGACCGTTTCTTTATTTCCTTCCAGTTCAGAGACCAACAGCGTCCCTTCTCCCCAATCCCTTAGGCGGCGAATACTGCCGCTTTCAAATTTCAGAAGTTCCTTTCCTTTCGCATCCAACAGGAAAAAAGCATTCTCCTGACTGATCAAGCTTTCCCCCAAGCCGAAATTCTCTTCCATATATTTCTGTGCAATAAAAAAACCGTCACCGATATTTTCAATATCGTCATATTTATCCGTCAAAGCCATGGAAAATGCCGCTTCTTCGCCTTTTATGGCTTTCGTCTGGGAAACAACAACCGTTGCCGTTCTGGTCGCCCTGTCCCAGAAAATATCCGCTGTGTCATATCCGCACAGCTTCAGGATCTGCCCCCAGTTTCTGAGGGGGACAAACAGACGGCCTTCCTTTACCTCCATCTCCCCTGAAACATCGATCCGTTTGCCGTCCACATGGATGATGTTATCCTCCAGCGCAAACACAGCATTATGCCCGTTGACCTCTGCCTGTGCCACCTGAAAAGGATGCCATATCATCGTTGCATTTTCATCTGCCGCTGTCATAAATGTCCGTAAAGGCAACATCACATAACCATCTTTAATGTAGATCTCTACATCTAGTGGCTGGAAAACTCCATTTTTCAAAAAATCTTTCGTTCCAACTGTCGCTGTAAACAAAGTCGCTTCTTCATATGTTTCAGTCCCATAAACAGGCATACTGCCTAGTAGCAGCATCGCCGCCATTGCCATACAAAGTTTCTTTTTCATCTCAATTTCTCCTTTCTGTATATACCCCAACTTAATCCCCCATTATAATACTATTTTCAATGACCATCTTCTTGTTCAATACCTTTTTCCAGTTCTTCCTTTGTCACAAAAGTATGATTCTTTAGATAAAATACAAGCTGGAAGATATAAAATCCCAGAAATATATGGATTTGTGTTTCTCCACCTCTAGCAGGAAGCAGTTTAAACAACAGTTCTGAGTTGATACCTCCCATAAACAAAATGGGCCAATACAATGCCGCTGCTATGCAATACACCAAACCAATAATTAACCCAATCTTCGGCGCTTTACTGGTTTCAATCGGTCTGGATAAATAATGCATCGCCAAAGATGCCAGGATAATACCCATGAGTACAGCCATAGCAAAAATGCCCATCATCGGTCCAG
>JAUNCB010000201.1 GCA_030526765.1 Bacillota bacterium | reverse complement strand
CCACGGGAACACCGTCCAGAAGGAGGGAAAAGCGATTCATTCCTTCGCAGGAATTCACTTCTGCACTGTAGCTTCTGCCCTTTTTCAGTGCATTGACTGCATAGCCGCCCTTTTTCTGCACTGCGTCCTGCACGATTGCATCCTTATTCGCCGTATCCTTTTGCACCACAGCCACGCCGCCGTCCAGCGCAAGAGGAATCAGCGCCCCCTTCATGGGAATGGAACAAAGATAGGCTGCACACACCTTGCCTCTGCCGAGGCTTTCCAGTATTTTCGCATAGGAAAGGATCTGAGGGGTATATTCCTCCCGCAGTCGCTCCTGCAAGCCCTCTGCCGTTTCCCCTCTGCGAAACTTATCCGTTTTATAATCCACAACGATCCAGTTTCCATCCTTGGTATAAACAGCAAGGTCGATGATGCCTTCCACATCCAGAATCTTACCCTGCGCCTTTTCATCGGAAATATGAGCGGCAAGATGCTGATAGATGGGGCTGTTTTTATCCTCCGCCCGCATCATAAAGGGTAATTCTGGATAGCAGGAGGCATCCGCAATCAGCTTACGGAGCGGTGATGCAGTGTCGGAGAGAAAGGCTGCCGCCTGTGCCGCCTTTTCTGCGACCCATGCATTCACCTTTTCCGCCTCTATGTCATTTCCCGCCAGAAGCTGCTGCTTCTGTGTTTTTGACAAAATCTCCGCACTAAGGGTCTCACTGACTGCCTGTCTCGCAAAATCTGCAATGCTTTCTTCGTCATAAGCCTGCTCCCGCACCGCCAGCTCCATAATGCGGTGCATGATGGTACCCCAATCGGCACCGTGGGGTTCTTTTGTTGCAGGCGCACTGATCCGATTCTTCTGCACACTCTGCGCCGCAGCATCATCCTGCTGTGCGCTCTGCGCTGCGGTATCATCCTCTGCACGATCCTGTCTGCGCTTCACGCTGCGAGATGCCGCATCCAGTCTGCTGGGCGTAATACCGAAGAAAGAAGTGTCTGCACAGGCTGCGATAAGACCTTCTCTCTTTTCATCCAGCCCTTTGACAGAAACCTCATGCACGCCCCTTTGCTGCATCTTCTTCTGATACTGCACTGCCCCCGTCCGAAGAGCTGTCAGTGCCTTCCGCATTGCAGGGTCTTTACTGTCTTTTTCTATTGCTTTCACATCGGGAAATTTTGCATTTCCTGCGATATTCTTCCATGCACCCGTGTCTGTTCCATCCTTTTTACCACATACCACCAGCCAGTATGCCGCACGGGTCACCGCTACATAAAGCAGACGAACCCTCTCTGCCTCCAAATATTCCTTTTCTGCCTTCTTCTTGCTGATACGGACAGACCCACCTTTCTTCGCTTTCAGATTTAATTCTTCACCGTTCCAGTCCTTCGGCCAGGCTAAGATTCTATTCTTAGAGTTAATGGTTCCATACCACTTTGCATGAGGATCCCTTTCCACATGACTGGAAGGTTTTCCGCCCAAAGAAGCATTGGTCAAAATAACAATATTCCCCTCCAGCCCCTTTGCCTTATGCAGATTCATGATCTGCACCTGATTTTCTTCTTTTTCCAGAGAAAGCTCATGAGAAACAGCCCTTTCGGCACACGCAACAGCATACACCGCCAGTGCAGGAAAGCTGTGCTGCGTTCCCCCTCTGATCAGATCCAGATATTGCTGTACCCTGCCATATTCTCTTCTGCGCTGAGGCAATTCCATTTCTTCTGCCCATATGCTGCAGCAATCGTCTGCCAGTCGTTCGATGACACTCATAGCAGGCAGCTTCCTCGCATCATTTTTCCATTTCCCCAGCTCTGTCAGTCTGTCGCAAAGACGGATCAGTTCTTTATCCGGCTGGATTTCCTTTTCCAGCGCCATCCGCACCAGAAGCGCATTCTTCTGCCAGAGTCCCTTCTGCAGTCTGCTCCAGCCTGCTCTGTGCATCAGCATACGCAGATCGCTTATGGATGCATCATAGCATTCCGTCAGCAGGCGGATCAGTGCCAGATCATTCTGCTCCTCCAGAAGTATCTTAAGATGCAGTACCATTCTGCGTATGGTTTCCACCTCATTCAGCGTCTGATCTCCCGTCACATTGACAGGAATGTCCATTTCCGAAAAGGCATCCACATAATACTTGATCTCTTTTCTTTTGCCTGTCAGAACCAGAAAATCGCTCCATTGTGCCGGAGCCAGTCCCATTTTTCCATTTATTTTACGGGGTACGCCCACTTTTTCATCCACCATGGTTCGGATAAATGCCGCCACCTGCAGCGGATCTGTTTCTTCCTTATTAATAGCCTCATAGGAGAAAAGATAAGACCCATCGATTTCTCCCTGCTCTGCGATCATTTCTGTAAATTTCGCCTGCTTCGGGTTTTGCAGCGGCCCTGTCTTGGGCGAAAAGTATTTTTTTGCAATCTTTTCATCCGTCAGTCCGGAAGGAGGATCAAAAAGCGTTGTTGTCATTTCACAGACAGCCTTTGCACTGCGGAAATTATGGCTCAGCTGTCTGATCTGCCCGATACCGCCCAGAAAAGTGGATTTTACCTGATTATACACATCAATATCCGCACCGCGGAACCGATAAATCGCCTGCTTGGGATCTCCCACCAGAAAAAGACTTCCGGGTACAGGCCTGCAATTTCTCCAGTCCTTCGTATCCACTGCCGCAGGGTCGGAGGTCAGATAAAACAGCAGCTCTGCCTGCACAGGGTCTGTATCCTGAAATTCATCCACATACAGTACCTGATACCGTTCATGGAAATAATCCCTCGCCTCCTTGCTGTCCCGCAGAAGATCGCGGGCTCTCAGCAGCAGGTCATTAAACGTGGCAATGCTGTTTTCCAGCTTCCACTGCCGATATTCCTCCACCAAAGGAAGCATCGCTTCCATACAGTGTGTATAAACAATTCTCGCTGCCGCATCCCTTAAGGGCTTAAAGGAAGCGGATTTCCATGTACTATTCATTTTCTGCCAAAAGGGTACCCCTTTGTGCCTGCAGATAAAATCGATTTCTTCCCCATAACCGGGCAATGTCAGATTGGCTGCAGCCGCCTGCACCAGCAGCTCCACATCCTTTTGCGCAAAGGAGATCATCCGTTTAAACTGTTCTGCATCCTTAAAATCATACAGGCGAATCGGTATTTCACTATTGCTTCTGTTTTTTATATTGGCAAGGCTTACTGCCTGATGAGGGTCCTTTCTAAAATCAGCCTCCGATAGTTCCAGCAGCTCCTTCAGCTCTGTTTTCATGAATTTACTGTCATCCCCCAGCTTA
>JAUNCB010000200.1 GCA_030526765.1 Bacillota bacterium | reverse complement strand
AGCAAAGAGGGTCCTATGGTGATCTGTGTCGCAGGGGATACAAAAATCGACAACCGCAAATTCAAGGATAAATTCGGACTGAAGGCAAAAATGCTGACTGCAGAGGAAACACTGGAAGCAACCGGCCATGCTGTTGGCGGTGTATGCCCCTTCGATCTGCCTGCAGGCACAAAGGCTTATGCAGACATTTCCATGCAGCGTTTTGAAACCGTTTTCCCCGCTGCCGGCACAAGCAACTCCGCTGTAGAGCTGACCTGTGACGAGCTGTTCCACTACGGCAACTGCGTGGAATGGGTAGACATCTGCAAGGGCTGGCAGGAAGAAAACTGATCGCCCCCTTTCCCGAACACACTATAAAGAACATACCAGCGAGGTGACTCTATGAAGATTTCAACAAGAGGACGTTACGGCATCCGTCTGATGCTGGCACTGGCACTGAATTACGAAAACGGCACGATTCCCCTGAAGGCGATTGCCAAGGATCAGGGAATCTCTGAAAAATATCTGGAGCAGATTATCAACCCTCTGACAAAAGCAGGTCTTGTAAAAAGCTTCCGTGGTGCACAGGGCGGCTATATGCTGACCGATTCCCCCGCACAGACCACTGTTGGCGAGGTACTCCGTGTACTGGAGGGCTCTCTTTCTCCCGTAGATTGTGTGGATCATCCCAACTGCTCCCATGCAGACAACTGCGTTTCCCTTTCCATCTGGAAAAAAATGAAGGACGCACTGGATGAGGTGGTGGATTCCATCACACTGGAGGATATGGCAAAGGAATATGCGGAAAAAAATCCCGACGGAACCTTCCTTAGCTGTAATAGCTGAAATCATATATTGTAATACTAAGGGCGATAGTACAATCACAGGACTGTCGCTCTTTTCCTGTTGCTTCTCATGCAGGAAGCAAATTCGACTCTTTCCGAAAGGGGGCTCCTCCCTATGAAACAGAAAAAAAGCAAAAAACAGCGGCGGCTGGATGCACTGCATCATGCCCTGCAGATGGAACTGAGAGAGCATAAAAGCTCCTTTATCGTTTTTTATATCCTGCGGCTTCTGGTCATTCTGACACTGGTTCGTCAGGTGATGCTGGGCAGCTACGAAAGTGCCTTCTTCTGCGGGCTGACCCTGCTTCTGCTTTATGTGCCAAGCTGGCTGCAGATCCATCTGAAGGTAGAACTGCCACCACCTCTGGAGATCACCATTCTCTGCTTTGTATTCGCCGCAGAGATATTGGGCGAGGTCAATGCCTTTTATATGAAAATCCCCGGCTGGGACACCATGCTCCACACCATAAACGGCTTTCTGGCTGCCGCCGTGGGCTTTTCACTGGTGCTGCTGCTCAATGATGACGAACGGCTGACCTTCGATCTGTCGCCCTTCTTTCTGGCGCTGACCGCCTTCTGCTTTTCCATGACCATTGGTGTGCTCTGGGAGTTTTTCGAGTTTGGCATGGACTATTTTCTGCATTTCGATATGCAGAAGGATACCATCATCCACGATCTTTATACCGTTACTCTGGACGAAACCCGCTCCAATCATGTGGTTGCCGTAAACGGCATTCATGATGTAGCTATAAACGGTCAAAGCCTCGGTCTTGGAGGATATCTGGATATCGGGCTGTTCGATACCATGAAGGATCTTTTCGTGAATTTTATCGGTGCAGTCGTCTTTTCCACCACAGGCTACTTTTATGCAAAAAGTAAGGGAAAAAAGAAAACAGCCGCTCAGAGCTTTGTGCCCAGCAAAAAAACAGAGGATGCCGATTTCCTTAAGCAGGCATTGCTGGAGGCTGAGGATCCCTCCGAAGAAAACTGATCTTCCCATAACATATAAAGCGTCTGCAGAACCAACCTTTCTTTGGTTCCGCAGACGCTTTTTTCTTACACTCAGTGCTTTTCCTTTGTCCGCTGGATGATAAAATCCTTGAATTTTTCCACCGCAGGAGGCAGATACCGATTCAGCACATAAGCCAGATATACCATTCGTCTGGAATAGGGTGTATCCAGCTCCAGCTTTCTGACCTGATAATTGTCCAGTGCACGGCTGTCCGTAACAATGGCAATGCCCTGATTTCCCGCAACCAGCCCCGCCATGGAATTGACATCCTCAAACTGACAGAAAATATTGGGCATAATCTGCGCCTTTGCAAACATTTCATCGATCAGGCGGCGCATCCCGCTTTCCTTTGTATAGGAAACCAGGGGATACGGGCAGATGTCCTGGATCGTCACCTTTTCCCGCTCTGCCAGAGGATGCCCCTCCGGCACGATCACCACAAGGCTCTGCTCATGCACGGGGATAAACTCCACATCCGTATCCTCCTCCACCTTGGAGCAGAACACCAGATCATATTTTTCCCGCTTCAGATTATACAGAAGAGTTTTGGTATTTCCCTCATAGCAGGAGAAGGAGATATTCTTATTCTGGGGATCATTCAGAAAGCCCGCAATGGCATCAGGCACAAAATTTGTACCAACCGAAGTCATATACGCCAGCCCTACATGACCGCCGCCCTCAGAAACCAGACGTTCGATCTGATTTTTCCCAAGCTCCAGCTGGGTCAGGGCATTTTCCACATAAAACATATAGATACGGCCGTATTTTGTCAGCACCACATTTCTCCCCTGCTTTTCAAAAGATTCGCCCCCAGTTCCTTTTCCATGGAGGAAATGGAATGGCTCAGGGTAGGCTGGGAAATATTCAGTTTTTCCGCTGCCTTGGTGTAATGCTCCAGCTCCGCCAGCGTTTTAAAATAATACAACTGGTTCAGATTCATGACTTCTCCTCTCCCCATTGTGCTTTCAAATGGCTTTTATGCACAAAATTTCATTTTCCTTCCATAGTATAGCAAAACATATAGAGGGATTCTATGGATTATATCCACAAAAAAAGCAAAATAAATTGTTGTAAATGACTATAAAAAAGGCGATTTCTTCTTTTTACAGAAAAAACCGCCATTTATTTATGTTTTTTTATTTCAGAAAGGTATCAATGAAATTTTGTTCACTGATAATGGGAATCCCCAGTTCATTCGCCTTTTTGTTTTTCGACGAAGTGGAATACACATCATTATTGATGAGGTAATTGGTTTTTTTGGTAACACTGCCTGTAACCTTTCCGCCCTGTCTTTCGATCAACTCCTGCAGCTCCTTCCGATTGGAAAACTGCTCCAGATCACCGGTAATCACAAAGGTCAGCCCATTAACAGGGCTTTCCGCCGCTGCCTCCGCTTCCGGCACAGCGATCCGCAGATACTGCAGCGCATCCTCCAGCAGGCG
>JAUNCB010000011.1:1153-12524 GCA_030526765.1 Bacillota bacterium | reverse complement strand
CACAAAAAAAGTGAGGGAAAATCTCAGGATTTTCTCTCACTTTTTGCATTTCTCGCTTACAGCACCTTCGCCAGGAACTGATGCAGACGGTCACTCTTCGGTGTATCGAAGATTTCTTCAGGTGTACCTTCTTCCACCTGTTTCCCATCCGCCATGAACATTACACGGGTACCAACTTCACGGGCAAAGCCCATTTCATGGGTAACCACGACCATTGTCATGTTATCATGTGCCAGCTGTTTCATAACTTCCAGTACTTCACCAACCATTTCGGGGTCCAGTGCGGAGGTGGGTTCATCAAACAGCATTACCTCGGGTTCCATACACAGGGCACGCACGATGGCAACACGCTGTTTCTGACCACCGGAAAGCTGAGAAGGATATGCATTTGCTCTGTCCTCCAAACCAACACGCTTCAGCAGCTTCATTGCCAGCTCTGTTGCTTCCGCTTCGCTCTTTTTCAGCAACTTCATGGGAGCAATGGTCATATTTTTCAGAATTGTCATATGAGGGAACAGGTTGAAATGCTGGAACACCATACCCATTTTCTGACGATGGATATTGATGTCAGTTTTATCATCTGTGATATCTGTACCTTCAAAGAAGATGCTGCCGCCTGTGGGCACTTCCAGCAGGTTCAGACAGCGCAGGAAGGTGGATTTACCGGAGCCGGAGGGACCAATAACAACGACTACTTCGCCTTTTTTGATTTCTGTATTGATACCGTCCAGAGCTTTGATCTCGCCGCCTTTATAATATTTCTGCAGATTTTCCACTTTAATCAAGGTTTCATTAGCGTTCACTGTTTCTCAACCTCCTTTCAAGGATACCCACCAGATAGGTGAAGAACATAACCAGTACCAGATAAATCACTGCAACACCGATCAGCGGCATGAATGCGTCATAGGTACGGCTTCTGATGATATCGCCGCCCTTTGTCAGATCGTGAAGGGCAACGTAACCGGATACGGATGTTTCTTTTAACAGTACGATAAATTCATTTGCCAGTGCAGGCAGTACATTTTTGAATGCCTGAGGAATGATGATATACTGCATAGTCTGTACGAAGTTGAAGCCCAAGGAACGGCCTGCTTCAAACTGCCCCTGATCGATGGACATGATGCCGCTTCGGAAAATTTCCGCAACATAAGCACCGGAGTTCATACCAAAGGCAATGGTTGCTACCAGAATCTTATTGGTGGAAGATACCATAACAACATAGTACATGATCATCAGCTGTACAACAACAGGTGTACCGCGGATGACTGTCAGATAAACCTGACAGAGCGCATTCAGAAGCTGCAGGATCCCTTTGCCGATCCCCTTCATATCTTTTACATTTTTATCATGTGTAGAACGAATGATAGCAACAACAACACCGATAATCACACCGACAACCAATGCGAAGAATGTTACTTTCAGTGTTGCGCCCAGACCGTCCCACAGATATCTCCAACGGTCACTTTCGATAAAGTTGAAGATGAAACGTTCTTTCAAGCTCATTCGGAAAACCCCTCCTTATTTTTTATAACTACAAAACAGGGGTGACTTTGGTCACCCCTGAATTATTTATCAAGACTGATTCAATTATTCTGCGCTGATGTATTTGTCGATGATTGCCTGAACTGTACCGTCAGCGATCAGTTCTTCCAGCGCGCTGTTAACCTGTGCTGTCAGTTCGCTGTCTTTTGCGAAGCAGATAGCATAGTCTTCAACTGCATATTCTGTATCCAGAATTACCAGACCTTCGTTTGCTGCAACGAATTCTTTTGCAGGTTCGTTATCGATTACTACGCAGTCAACTTTACCCTGTGTCAGAGCCAGAACAGCGTCAGCACCTTTGTTGAAACGTTCTACTGTAGCCAGACCAGCTTCTTCCAGATCCCATGTGGAGTACAGGTCACCTGTTGTACCTGTCTGAACACCGATTACATGAGAAGCACCGTCTGCGAACAGATCGTCAACTGTTGTGATTGCGGAGCCTTCTGCAACGATTACTACCTGAACGCCTTTTGCGTAGGAAGTGGAGAAGTCTACAGAATTCAGACGTTCTTCTGTTACTGTCATACCAGCCATACCGAAGCTTGCTTTACCGCTTGTTACTGCAGGAATGATCGCATCGAATTCCATATCTTCGATTGTGAAGCCCATACCCAGTTTATCAGCAATTGCCTTACCTACTTCTGCGTCGATACCAACGATTGCATCGCCTTCGTAGAATTCGTAAGGAGGGAATGCTGCGTTTGTTGCCATGATCAGTGTTTCTGCTGCAGGTTCATCTGTTGCTGCAGGTTCTTCGGAACCGCCGCCGCAGCCAACCAGAGATGTCATCATTGCAAATACCATTGTTGTAGCCAAAAGGCCTTTCATAAATTTCTTCATAATTACTTCCTCCCTTATTTCTTATACACAACCTGTGTGTTTATTTACAAGTGGAATTATACTCGCAAAGTGCATAAAATACAATACCAATTTTTAACTATAAATCGAGATTTTTGCACTATTTTTTGTTCGATTTGCACAACTTTTATTCCTATAAATACTGAAAAGCGGCTTTTTCTCAATCAATCCGAAAAAGCCGCTCTGATGTTTTTCTTGTTTATTATGCATAAAATCATGCATAAAACAGAAATATGCATTGATTGTATACACCATTCTGAAAATATGCAGATTCCGTTTCTTTCATGCATCAATGGACATTCTTATTGATGAATTCCGGCTGCACCTTGGAGTACATGATCTTCTGCTCGGAATATAGCCCGTAATAACCGGAAAGCATATAGCTGATGCCGCAGCAAAGAGCATAATAGCCTGCCCCCTGGAAGCCAAACAGCTCGATACACAGTAGGATAGAGGTCAGCGGGCAATTCGTTACACCACAGAATACCGCTGCCATGCACAGGGAAGCCGCAAATTCGGGCGGAAGCCCCAGCAAAGGCCCTGCCACACAGCCAAAGGTGGCACCGATGAAAAAGGAGGGTACAATCTCGCCGCCCTTATAGCCCGCCCCCAGCGTCAGTGCTGTAAAAAGGATCTTTACAAGAAAGGCTTCTGCCTTTGCATCACCGTTCAATGCCTTGATGATGATATCCATCCCTGCGCCGTTATAATCCCTGCAGCCCACCAGATAGGTCAGCGCAATGATGATGCAGCCGCCTGCAAATACCCGCAGCATGGAATTGGGGATCACCTTTCGATAGGTATGGGAGGTATGCTCCATAATGATGCAGAACAGGATGCTGACCAGTGCCGATGCGATCCCCAGTACCATAACACCAAAGCCTGTTTCCAGCCCGATCGTTCCAGGCACATTGGCGATCGTGAATGCTGTTGGTGCAATCCCCATCGCCTGCGACATACTGGATGCCACCAGCGCCGCTACCGTACAGGGCACAATGGCAGAATAATGCATGACACCGACCGTAATGACCTCCATGGCAAAAACCACCGCAGTCAGCGGTGTGCCGAACAAAGCAGAAAAGCCTGCTGCCATACCGCACATGGTCATGATGCGGGATTCCTTTTCATTCAGCTCCCATGTGCGGGCAAAGCTGGAGGCAATACTGCCGCCCAGCTGCAAAGCCGCCCCTTCTCTGCCTGCAGAACCGCCTAAAAGATGGGTCACAACGGTACTGAAAAAGATCAGCGGCGCTGTTTTGATGCTCACCTGCTCATTGGAACGCACTGCCACCAGAATGAAATTCGTTCCCCTGTCCTTTTCCATACCCAGCAGACGATAAGCCAGCACAATGGCAAGCCCGCCCACAGGCAGAAGCCAGAGGAGCATGGGATGCTCCATGCGGAATTCCGTTGCCCATTCCAGCAGCAGATGAAAGGCGATCCCTACCAGACCGACTACGCCGCCGATAGCAATTCCTGCACACATCCATGACATAAAATGAAGGAAATTATCCTCACTTCTGTTAAATTTATCTTCATATTTTCTGTAAAACTTCCGAACCACAGAATATACCCCCGATTTATCTGATTTTTACCAAAGGTTAGTATACACCCCACCTTCCTCTCTCTGCAACCATTTTTCCCGAAAAATCCCCCTTAGGCAGATTTTGGTCATTTACCTTATCTGCCTAAGAGGGATTTTTTTCAAATACTTCAAATACTGCTTTTTATTCTTCCATTTCTTCTTCGTCAGCTTCCGTTTCTTCCATATAAAGAGGAATGCTGACAATGGTTTTGAACAGGTCCCCATCCACCTGAATCCCAAAGGAGCCACCCTGCAGCTCTGTCAGACTCTGGGTGATGGAAAGCCCCAGACCGCTGCCCTCTGTGGTTCTGGAGGCATCGCCCCGCACAAAGCGGTCTGTCAGTCTTGTTTCGTCAAAATCAATGGGTGCCGCAGACATATTCTTTATGATCAGCAGACCATTATTGTCCATTTTCAGAATATCGATATATACACGGGAATTGGGCATTGCATATTTTACGATATTGGAAAGCAGATTTTCCAGAATACGCCACATATGCCCGCCGTCGGCATCAATATACACGGGCTCGGGACAGCTTACCTTAAAGGTCAGCCCTGCCGCCTCTGTCTTATCCTCCATTTCCCCCATAGCCTGCAGAGTCAGCTGCTTATAATCCACCCGCATTTTCTGAACAGACAGATTGCCGCTGGATGCCTTACTGGCTTCGATCAGATCCTCGATCAGCTGCTTCAGCCGATAGGATTTCTCATGAAGAATATCCACATAAGCAGATGCCGTTTCATTTTCCAGTTTTTCCTGCTTCAGCAGATCTACATAGGAAATGATAGAGGTAAGCGGTGTTTTCAGATCATGGGAAACATTGGTGATCAGCTCTGCCTTCATCCTTTCCCCCTTGACTGCATCATCCACCGCATTTTTCAGCCCCTCCTGAATATTAGCCACGTCCTTGGCAAAGTTCAGAAAAGAAGGCGAGATGCGATCCAGATTCAGCTGATAAGAGAAATTCCCTTTGGAGTTTTCCTTGGCAGAGATCATGATCTCCTTCAGAGAACGCAGTGCCCGCAGGAAAAGATACATACACAGCAGATTAAATACCAGAAGCCCCAGACCAAACAACGCCGCTTCCCGCAGGGAGCCATAGGAATAGGACACGATCATACCGCCCATCAGCACACAGTTGCCCAGACCATAAAACATCATTACAATAACCATCCATCCACGGAAGGTTTTCCCCGTGAACAGGGCACTCATCCTGCGAATGGAGGCTGCGATCCATGTGTTTCTGAAAAAGCTCCTGTTTTTGACCTGCCTTGCCACAGAAAGCACATAGCTCAGCCCAATGCCTGCGGAAGCCAGATACAGCGCCCCCAGCATGGTGCCAAACACATAATTCCAGAAGGTAACTGTTCCGTTCATGATCAGAACGATCAGAATGCCTGCCAGATTGATACTGAGAAAGCCGGCCAAAAATACCAGCAGGAAATGGATCTCGTTATAAATACGGTCTACCAGAAGGAAGGTCACTTCGCCGCCCTTTTCCTTCTGCCCCGCCACACGGATCAGATGGATCAGGCAGACGATCAGCCCTACCATCGCCAGAGAGAAGACCCCAAACAGGATTGGCATGCTTGCCTTTGCATAGCTGAAATCCTGTCCCATATCATAAAAACCGTCTCCCGGCAGAAGGGGATCCCTGATGGCGCAGAAGCATTGATAGCTGCTGCCCTCCAGAATGGGATTTTCATAGCCATTGTAAAAGGTGGAGCCATTACCCAGATGATTGCTGCTCAGCCCCGCAGAAAGCACCAGTGTCCGCTGCTCCGCAGTGACCTCTCCAATGGATGCATTGCCCCCAATGATATTGCCTGCTTCATCCTCGATGTAATAAAGAAAGTTTTCCGTATCCTCCAGATAGCGGGTGCTGCTTTTATATTCATCCAGCTGCCGCTGAATATACATTCTGTAATAGGAGGGCAGGCGGCTTTCCACCAGTTCCTGATATTCCAGCAGATTATCCTGCATGCCTTCCGGAATATTTCCGTAAATCTCCAGTCCGTCAAAGGTATCGTTGACACGGGTATTTCCTGTGATGATCCCGTCTGTCACATTATAATAGCGGCGGAAGGAACTGAGCATTTCCTCCCGATCCACCGTTTCTCCTGCTTCGATCCGCTCCTGACTCTGATAATGCACCTCTGCAAGAACCATATGATCCAGTATCTCATCAAAGGCCAGCCGAAATTCATCGGTTTCATAAACAGAATCCGCATTGATGGCATCGGAGCTCCACACCTTGGATATATTCATTGCCATAATGCCGCAGAAGAAGATCCCACTGGCAAAGATGAAAAACAGAAGCACGCCAATGACCTTCCAGCGCAGCAGATAGGCTTTAGATTTTTTCGATTTTGTAGCCAATGCCCCACACCACCTTCAGATATCTGGGTTCCTTTGGATTGATCTCGATTTTTTCCCGAATACGTCTGATATGTACGGAAACCGTGTTTTCCGGCGCAAAGGACTGCTCGTTCCATACCTTTTCATAGATCTCATCAATGGAGAACACCTTGCCTGCATTTTCCATCAAAAGCTGCAGGATGCCGTATTCTGTGGCAGTCAGTTTGATCGTTTCGCCCTCCACACGCACCTGCTTGGAATCCTTATCCAGTTCCAGCGCACCAATACGGATCAGATTGCTCTTTTCCGCAATGCTGCCCAGTGCCGTATAGCGGCGCATATGGCTTTTTACTCTAGCCATCAGCTCCAGCGGATTAAAGGGCTTTGTGATATAATCATCCGCACCGAAATTCAGCCCCAGCACCTTATCCGTATCCTCAGATTTTGCGGAAAGAATGATGATGGGGATATTCAGCGTTTCCCGAATCTTTACAGTCGCCTTCAGCCCGTCCATCTTCGGCATCATGATATCCAGCAGGATCAGATGCACCTCATTTTCCTCCAGCGCCTCCAGAGCCTCCAGCCCATTATAGGCCTTGATCACATGGTAGCCCTCCTGCTTCAGATATATTTCAATGGCATCCACGATGCTCTTGTCATCATCACATACAAGCACGTTTAGTCCGTCCATTTTTCTTCCTCCTTTTTCTCTATCCATCATCTGTAATTACAGTCTTAGACATTTTTCCTCATTTTTATCATATCATATTATTCCTGTAAAGGAAATATTTTTCCATATCCTTTCCCTTCCTCTTTTTCAAAAAGTTTCAAAAAAAATACAAGTTTTCCATTGACAAAAAATTATAGATTCTATATAATATTTTATGTTGCGGGTCACTAGCTCAGTCGGTAGAGCACTGGACTTTTAATCCAGGTGTCCCGGGTTCGAGTCCCGGGTGACTCACTTTTCAGACCAAGGTTTTCGCCTTGGTCTTTTTCTTTCGGAAAGGATGTGTTCTCTTTGACAAAGGATATGACTGTCGGCTCTCCTGCCAGACAGATATTATTATTTTCCATCCCGCTTCTGATCGGGAATCTGTTTCAGCAATTTTATAACATGGCAGATACCTTTATCGTCGGCCGTACGCTGGGTGCCAATGCCTTAGCCGCCGTTGGGTGTACAGGGGGTCTTTCCTTCCTGATCCTCGGCTTTGCAACAGGTGCTACCTCGGGTATGTCCATCATCACTGCCCAGCGCTTTGGCGCACAGGATGAAGAAGGCGTAAAGCGGAGCTTTGCCGTTTCCATTATCATCAGTATCATTCTGACGGTATTTCTGACGGTGATCGGCCTGCTGTTTACCCGTCCCCTTCTGCATCTGCTGAAAACCCCTACGGAGATTTTTGACGATGCCTACCGTTATTTCATCGTTATCGTTGCTTTCACAGCCGCTGCCATGCTCTTTAACCTTATGAGCAACATCATGCGTGCGGTGGGAGACAGCCTCAGCCCCCTGTTCTTTCTGGTGGTTGCCTGTGTGCTGAATATCATACTGGACTATGTGTTCATTCTCGGCATGGGTATGGGCACAGAGGGTGCAGGCATTGCCACTGTTCTGGCGCAGTTTCTTTCCGGCTTCTTCTGTATCCTTTATGTGAAATGGAAGATCCCCGTTCTCTGCATCAGACCCCACCATTTCCGCTGCACCAGGGAAGACTGGCATCACCACTGCAAGCTGGGGCTTTCCATGGGCTTTCAGTCCTCCATCATCGCCATCGGCACCGTTGTGGTGCAGTTTGCACTCAATACACAGGGCACAACAGAGATCGCCGCATATACCGCAGCCATGAAGCTGGATAACTTCGGCGTACTGCCTCTGATGAGCTTCGGCATTGCCATGGCAACCTATGTAGGACAGAATCACGGGGCAAACAAGCCGCACCGCATCCGCCAGGGCATCCTGCAGTGCTGTATCATCTCCGTTGCCTTTTCTCTGCTCATGGGGGTTGTGGATCTTTTCTTCGGGGACGAGCTTTCCGCCATCTTCCTCACAGGAGATGCGGCGGCCATTGCCCTTTCCCACAAAGCCCTCATCATTAACGGCAGCTGCTACTCCCTTCTTGCCCTGCTGTTTATCTTCCGCTATTCCCTGCAGGGACTGGGCCACAGCTTCGTGCCTACCATTGCAGGCATTGCCGAGCTGATCATGCGCTGCTTCTGCGCCATCATCCTGACCTCCTTCTGGGGCTTTACAGGAACCTGTATTTCCAATCCGCTGGCATGGCTGGGCGCACTGATCCCGCTGAGCCTTGCGCTGATCCCCATCCTCAGGCGCATGCCGAAGGAAGCCTGAATCCAACAAAAAAATGCCTCCGAAAAGAATTTCTTTTCGGAGGCATTTTCTATTATCCCTCGTGCATTTCGGGATATTCTCTTTCCATATCCACCTGTTTCATATCATAACCGCGCACCCCTTCTGCAGGATTATCCGTCAAGGCTTCCCTACTGAAGGTATTCACACGCTGGATCCCCCGCATATCATGGAAGATGGATGCAGCACCATTGGTACAGCCGCCCTTGCATGCCATCCCTTCAATGAGGTTTTCGGGCAGTCTGCCAAAGGCTGCCAGCTTCATGGTCTTGATACACTCATCAATGCCGTCACAGCGGATGGGATCGATCTCCACATCCAGCCCTTCCAGCTTCGCCACACGGCGCACACTTTCCGCCACGCCGCCGGTACGGGCAAACATACGCCCGTAGGAAGAAGGATCGCCTGCAGAAACCACAGGCAGATTCGCCAGATCCACCGCCTTACCGTCAAACATTGCCCGCAGCTCCTCAAAGGTCAGCACATAATCAATGGCACCCTGTACCTCAGGCTGCTTGATCTCTACCTTCTTTGCCGTGCAGGGGCCGATAAATACCACCCTTGCCAGAGGATCCTTCGCACGGATGGCTCTGCCCATGGCGATCATGGGAGAAACCACAGTGGAAACATGGTCCAGCAGATTGGTATGATATTTTCTGACATAATCCACAAAGGCAGGACAGCAGGAGGTGGTTTTCCATTTCTTTTCTTCAATATCTCCGGCAAATTCCTCCGCCTCTGCAATGGCAACCATATCACCGCCGATGGCAGCCTCTACCACCTCATAGAAGCCCAGCTCCTTGATGCCTGCAAAGACCTGCCCCACCTGCACATCGCCAAACTGGCTGGCTACCGCAGGGGCAACCGCTGCATATACATGATATTCCGTATTATCCGCAGATTCCTTCAGCAGATTCAGCACATTCATGACAAAGGATTTATCCACGATGGCACCAAAGGGGCACTGATGCACACAGGCACCGCAGGAAATGCATTTATCATGATCGATCATTGCTTTTCTGTTTTCATCCATTTTTACTGCACCCACAGAGCAGGCACGCATACAGGGACGCATAACCTCACTGATGGCACCGAAGGGACATACTGCCTTACAGCGTCCGCATTCGATGCAAAGCTCCTGATTGATATAGGCTCTGTGATTTACAATGGAGATTGCCCCTCTGGGACAGTTTTCCTGACATTTATGCCCCAGACAGCCACGGCAGGAATCGCTGACCACAAAACGGTCGATGGGACATTCATCACAGGCAGAATCCAGAACATTGATGACTCTGTCATCCTTTGTGGGCTCTAAAATCAGATGCACTCGGTCCTCGATGATATGACGTTCCTTATAGATACAGCAGCGGAACATGGCTTTGGGACCGGGAATGATAGCTTCTGCAATATCCCGCTCCAGAAAAGGCCCCTTTATCAGTGTGTCATTGAAAAACCGATGGGCTACTTCTTTATTTACAAGGTATTTGATGTACTGCACATTACTTTCAAAATAATTCATAACTCTCACCCTCAAGCTTCGGATCGATAATAACAAAGGCGTATGTCCGAATTCATTGCTATACAGTTCAGAACATACGCCAGTTTTTTAGTATATATTTGCTCTTTTTTTGCGGGATTTTCCAGTCCATCCCTTTTTTGTCATTTTAGCACAAAATCAATTTGCACGCAAGTTAATTAAAGGAGTTTTCCTCTTCAAACATCCTTCTTTTCCGCCTCTTTCAGCGGGAAGACGATCGTCATTGTTGTTCCTTCTCCCAGCGCACTTTTCAGGGTGATTTTTCCTTCGTGAAGGGCTGCACCATGCTTTACAATGGAAAGCCCCAGCCCTGTGCCGCCATTTTCGGCAGAACGGCTGACATCCACCCGATAAAACCGTTCAAAGATACGCTCCTGCTCCTCCCGGGGGATACCGATCCCCGTATCCGCCACCGAAAGGATGGCTTTGCCGCCGTCCTTTTTCAGCACCATACGCACCTCTCCCTTTGGAAGATTATAGCGAATGGCATTATCACAGAGATTATAAACCAATTCTCTCAGCACAGGCTTTACACCCCAAATACACACCTGTTCCGTCTCTGTCAGCAGGCGCACTTCCTTCTTTTCCGCCGCAGGCAAAAGCCGTTCTCTTGTTTCCAGTATGATCTGCTCCAGCTCCACCCATTCCTTTTCCAGCATGCTGTCCTTTTCATCCAGCTTGGACAGCTTGATGATATCCTGTATCAAGGCAATGAGCCGCTGGGCTTCATCATAGATCTTTCCTGCAAAGGTGCCCATATCCTCCTGCCGCACCATGCCGCTTTTCATGATTTCCGCAAAGCCCGAAATGGAGGTCAGCGGCGTTTTCAGCTCATGGGAAACATTGGCTGTGAATTCTCTGCGCAGCCGTTCTCTGCCTTCCTTCTCCGTTGCATCAAAAAGCACAAGGATGACCCCTGCACTTTCCCCGTCACGGAACACAGGGTTGGCAAACAGCTCGCAGATTCTTCCGTTCAGCTCCATTCGCTCCTCCCGATGCTCTCCCTTCAGCGCCTTTTCCACACCACGGCGGAAGCTTTCGCTGCGGTTCAGGCGGAATACATTTTCTCCCTCCTTCACCACGGTTACACCAAGGAGCCGCTTCACCCCTTCGTTATAG
>JAUNCB010000011.1:0-1143 GCA_030526765.1 Bacillota bacterium | reverse complement strand
AATACATCTATATGCCCGCTTATGGCATTTAGACCATCTGCATCCAGCACCAGAAGCCCCTCCTGCATATTGGAGGTGATGGTATCAAATTCTTCTTTTCTGCGCTTCAGCTCCTTCATCTGCTGCTGGATCTCCCGATTCTGAGTGGTCAGCTTCCGCAGCAGCGGCGTCAGTTCATCATAGATCACCACATGCTCGGGATGCTCCAGATCGATCTCATTGATGGGCTTTGTAATATTTTTCGCTGTATGAAACGCCAGCACCAGAGAAAGAATGATGAGAATTACCAGCAGAAACACCAGAGGATATGCCGCAGAAAGAAATACCAGCAGGATCCCCACCGATTCCACGGAAAGACGCACCACGCTGCCATCGTCCAGCCGCAGGGCATAATACCATGTTTTTTCCGAAAGGGTCGCCGAATGACGTTCTCCCTCGCCGCTGCCGTTTAAAAATGCCTCCTGTACCTCCTTACGGTCGGCATGGTTTTCCATTTCGTCCGTTTTGGCAACAGAATCATATAGCACCGCACCATCGGAGGCGATCCAGGTGATACGGGTATCATCCAGGGCACCCACCTGCTTCAGATAATCTATGCCATCCAGCTTGATGCCCTCCGCAATATAGGCAGTTTCCCGCCGCAGCTCATTCTGCTTTTCCGCCGAGGAAAAATCGTACATCATTCCCACGATCAGTCCACTGACCACCAGCATAACCATCAGCGCCACCAGAAAAATGGAATAAAAGATACGCTTCGTCATACCCTTTCACCCACTTTATATCCAACACCGCGAACAGTTTCGATATATTCCCCGCATTCCCCCAGCTTCTGCCGCAGAGTACGGATATGTACATCCACCGTTCTGTTTTCTCCGTCAAAATCATAGCCCCAGATACTGTTCAGAAGCTGATCTCTTGACAGCACCTTGCCCTGATTTTCCATCAGCAGACAAAGCAGTTCAAATTCCTTTCTGGTCAGATTTATCGCTTCACCCTCTGCCATTACCTCATGTCTTTCCCGATTTAAAATCAGCCTGCCGACGGAAAGACATTCCGCCTCCGGCTGCTCCACACGGCGCAGCAGTGCCTTCACCCGTGCCAAAAGCTCCATCATGCCGAAGGGCTTTGCCACATAATCATCGG
>JAUNCB010000199.1 GCA_030526765.1 Bacillota bacterium | reverse complement strand
TTCAGCATATCCTTCCACGCCTTTTCTCTGGCTCCCTTTTTCGGACGGGGAATGGCAACAAATACCTGCTCCGTCAGGCTTTGCCGCTCCAATCCCTGATAGACCAGCTTCAGATTAAAAGCTTTTTTCAGCTCCACGATGATAAGCTGCCCATCCTTTATGGCAGCAATATCGCAGTCCTTCACCTCTGCCTGTACCTGATAGCCTTCCTCCTCCAGAAAGGAGCGGATCGGCGCATATAAATCTGTCTCCTTAAAATCAGTCATGATACTTCTCCATAAAGGCTTCAATCTCTTCCACTGTTTTTATCATGGCAGATGTCATCACTTCATTGCCATCCTCTGTCACCAGAACATCATCCTCAATGCGAATACCGATTTCCCATTCTTCGATATACAGCCCCGGTTCTACTGTCAGCACCATGCCGGGCTGCAGACTGCGGTCGATATATCTGCCGATGTCGTGGGTTTCTGCACCAAGGTAATGGCTCACCCCATGATAATAGTACTTTGCAACCTCGTCCTTCGTTTTCACCAGTCCGATTTCCTGCAGGGCATCGAAATAATAGTCCTTCAGTAGTTCATTCAGGCTGCTGAAGGGCACACCGGGTCTGATCGCCGCAATGACTTTTCTCTGCCCCTCCAGAACGATGTTATAAACCAGCTTCTGCCGTTCCGTAAATTTTCCGTTGATGGGGAAGGTACGGGAAATGTCCCCCGCATACCAGCCCCACTGGGCACCTGCATCGATCAGGATCAGTTCTCCGTCATTGACCCTCTGGTCATTCTTATCATAATGGAGGATGGTTCCTCTTTTTCCGCCTGCTGCAATGGTACCGAAGGCTCTGTCCTTCACACCGTTCTTTTTCAGCACATAATCGTATGCGGCTTCCACCTCATATTCCATCATGCCTGCCTGCGCCGTTTTCATCATTTCCTCGATCCCCAGACGGGTGATGTCCATGGCCTTCCGCATCCGCTCCAGCTCCCACTCCTCCTTGATGACACGCATTTCGCTGAAATCAGGATACAGGTCACCGATGATCAGATGAGGCATCTGTCTGCGGGCTTTTTCCGCAAATTCCAGAGCAGGCGATAATGCATCGTTCCATTCTCTGTTTTCCAGATCCAGCCACAGCTTCTTGATCCCGTTTTTAAACAGGTAGGCAGAAAAATCCGATTCAAAAGCATCGATCACGGAAATATCCGAAATGCCACTGATGGCAGAGGCTTCCGCCGCTGTCATATTTGCACCGACCCATTTTGCCATCTCCCCGTTTTCTCTGGGAATATAGAGGGTTTCCTGCACAGCGGTTCTGGTCTTTGCGATCAGAAGGATGCAATCCTCTCTGTCGATCCCCGTCAGATAATAAAAATTTCTGTCGGGAGAAAAAGGATAATGCTCATCTCCTCTTTTGTAGGGGGCTTTCCCTGCAAAAATCACAGCCACAGAAAACATTTCCATGCGGTTCAGCAGTTTTTCTCTGTTCTTTTTGAATGCTTCTTTCATCTTACTCCGCCTTTCACCATGAAAATATCATAGAAATTTTTCGTAATTGTAAACAAATTCTTAAAAGATTCCTAAACTTATTCCTCGATCAGAAATCCTCTTTCCGCAAAGAATTTCTGAATTTCCTTCTTTTCTCCCGTCACTCTGCCCTGCACCGCATCAGGCTTGCCGCCGCCCTTGCAGGCAAAGGGTTCCTTCATGGCATCGGCGATCTCTCTGCCGTCCTTTTCCGCACTCAGCAGCACGAAGGCAAAGCCATCCCCTGCGGGAGAGAATACCGCTGTCCGCTTTGCGCCCTTTTTCAGCAGCAGGTCTGCAAAATGGGTCATATCCTTGCTGTTGAGCCCATCTCCGAAGAAGAGGATATTTTCTGTTCCCTCTGCCACCTGCTCCGCCTTCAGATTAAAGTATTTCCATTTCAGCTGATTTAAGGTCTGGATCAGCGCATCCCGCTCTGTCAGCACATTTTTCACCGCACCGTCCACCTTTTCTGCAGGTACAGAAAGCAACTGACCCGCCTGTGCGGAAACATCATTTTTCTTACGGTAATCCTGCAGGGCGCGTCTGCCGCTGAGCAGCTCCAGTCTGGTGCCGCCCTTGTAATTCTGGGCACTGATGATTTTGATGAGCCCGATCTCCCCTGCCAGCTTCACATGGGTACCGCAGCAGGCACAGCAGTCATATTCCCCTACATTGACAATACGCACCTGTCCGTCCAGTTCTTTTTTGCTGCGGTAATCCAGCGCATCCAGTTCCTCCTTGGAGGGGTAGCGAATGCCCACAGGCACATTCAGCCAGATGGCTTCATTGGCTTTTTCCTCCAGCCATGCCAGATCCTCCTCGGGGATCTTTGTATTCAGATCAATGGTGATCGTTTCCTTCCCCATATGGAAGCCCACATTGTCACAGCCGTATTTCTGACAGATCACCCCGGAAAGGATATGCTCGCCGGAATGATTCTGCATCAGATCAAAGCGGCGCTCCCAGTCAATGCAGCCTTCCACCTCAGCGCCTACCTCCAGCGGTTTATCCGTGGTATGGGTGATGATATCATTTTTTTCGTGCACATCCAGCACCTTCACACCGCCCAGGGTTCCCTGATCGGCAGGCTGTCCGCCGCCCTCGGGATAAAACAGTGTTCTGTCCAGAACGATTTTATAATGCTTTTTTTCCTCTGTGCATTCCAGCACCTTTGCGGTGAATGTAGTTGCATACGCATCCAGATAGTATAATTTTTCGGTCATGGTTTTCCCTCCGTCATTTTCTTTTTTCCATAATAAATAAGTATAACACATTTCAGAGAAAAGAAAAAGCGGTGTGCAAAAGTGCACACCGCTCGGAAAATTCCGTTTTCGTTTTAGGAAGATTATCTGCCGACGGTAGGAGCTTCGTCGTCCATCCATTTCAGCAGACCGCCCATTTCAGCGTCTTTATCATCCACATATTTCTTTGTTTCTGTTGCAATTACGCCGGACAGACCGATCAGAGCAACCATGTTAGGGAATGCCATACAAGCATTCAGTGTATCTGCTACGTTCCAAACAACATCCAGTGCAGCCACACAGCCTACCAGAACAACAACAGTCCATGCAATACGGAAGGGTTTGATCGCCTTAACACCAACCAGATATACCCATGCACGTTCGCCGTAGTAGGACCAGCCCAGAATGGTGGACCATGCGAAAGTGATCAGGCCAAATGTCAGGATTGCAGGGCCAACCACGGGGATCGCACCAAATGCGCCTGCTGTCAGATTTGCACCTACCAGACCTTCCATACCAACGGGGTCTTTCAGGATAGCAGTTACCA
>JAUNCB010000198.1 GCA_030526765.1 Bacillota bacterium | reverse complement strand
GTTTGCATAACCAACGGCGTTGGATGCACGCAGCAGCATCTGGATCAGTGTATTGGGCATTGCTTCTCTGAGCATATCCAGTCTTACCCAGGGGGATTCCTTCAGGAAACGATAGGCAACGTCGAAGGTTGCGCCGCCCCATGCCTCTACGGAGAAGGCATTTGCCATCGCCATATTGGTTGCGGGAGCAGCTGCCAGAAGGTCATTGGTACGCAGTCTGGTTGCCATCAGAGACTGATGGGCATCACGCATGGTGGTATCTGTAATAAACAGACGTTTTTCCTGCAGCAGAGACTGGGTATACCCCTTCGCCCCCATTTTCAGGAACTGATCTCTCGCACCGGGAACAAAAATAGTTTTCCCGTTTTCTTCCTTACCGTAGGAAGGCACCACAATAGGATCAAACTGGGGTTTTTCCCCTCTGGATTCATTTACAATCTGATTGCCGATAAATTCAGCGATCTTACTTGCTCTGTCCTTACCGGGTACAAAATGGAACAGATCGGGTGTATTTTCAATAAATGTGGTTGTACATTTCCCTTCTCTCCATGTTTTGCTCTGCAGCACATTGATCAGGAAGGGAATATTTGTTTTCACACCACGAATACGAGTTTCCTTGATGGCACGAATAGCTTTATTTGTTACACCACGGAAAGTTCTGTCGTGGGCAATGACCTTAACCAGCAGGGAGTCATAATAAGGTGTGATCTCCGCACCGGCATGGGCTGCCGCACCGTCCAGGCGGATACCGTTTCCGGCAGGGGAACGATATACGCTGATTTTGCCTGTATCGGGCATGAAGCTGTTTGCAGGGTCTTCTGTTGTGATTCTCAGCTGAATGGAATATGCATTACATTTTACATCCTCCTGAGAAGCCAGACCGATCTGAGGGGCATACAGGGGGTAGCCTTCTTCGATCAGGATCTGCGCCTGTACGATATCTACGCCTGTTACTTCTTCTGTAACGGTATGCTCTACCTGAATACGAGGGTTCATTTCGATGAAATAGTAGTTTTCATCGGCATCCACCAGAAATTCCAGCGTACCTGCATTTTTATAGCCTACGTGCTTGGACAGACGCACTGCATCAGCAAGGATCTTTTCACGAACGGGATCGCTAACGGTAAAGGCAGGCGCAAATTCCACTACCTTCTGATGACGTCTCTGTACAGAACAGTCACGGTCAAACAGATGCACCACATTACCGTATTTATCGCCCAGCACCTGTACTTCAATATGCTTGGGATCTCTCAGATATTTTTCCACGAAGATCTTATCGTCACCGAAGGCTTTTTTCGCTTCGTTTCTTGCTTCTTCAAAAACGGTAGGCATTTCCTCGGGGGAATTAACGATACGCATACCACGGCCGCCGCCACCGTTGGAAGCCTTCAGCATAACGGGATAGCCAACCTTCGCCGCTACCTCCAGCACCTCATCCAGATTACGGATGGCATAGTCTACGCCGGGGATGATAGGCACACCGCATTCAATAGCCATTTTTTTGGAGGAGATCTTATCACCCATTTTGTACATAACATCTACATCGGGGCCGATAAAGTCAATACCTTCTTTTTTACAGGCTTCTACAAATTCGGGGTTTTCGGACAGGAATCCATAGCCGGGATGGATGGCATCTACACCCTTTGCCTTTGCAATTTTAATGATGTTTTTAATGTCCAGATAAGCATCCAGAGGGCCTTTTTCAGGATTCAGCATATACGCTTCGTCTGTTTTTGTACGGAACAGCGCATATTTATCCTCTTTGGAGAAAATGCCGACTGTCTGAATGCCAAGTTCATTCAGTGCACGGTATACACGAATTGCGATCTCGCCGCGGTTTGCCACGAGAACCTTTTTATATCTTCTGATTTTTACGTTTCCCATGGGTATTACCTCCTTTATGATATATTCAATCTATAATGTAAGATGGTTCATCTTTTTGGATCGTTTGCAAAAAGATAATTACCGATTATTATACTATAGATTGACTTTTTCGTAAACAACTATTTTCCATGTTCCACAGAAAGAACACTTTTGTCCTTGAACAGTGGATGTTTTTGTCTATTTATCCATGCTTTTTTTGCCAAAAAGCAGCTCCATCATCTGGGAAAGGAGTTTCACCTCCACCACCTCCAGCTGCAGGCCGTGCTGATCCCTTACGCCGTCCGCAGCCACAAATACCTTTGCAAAGCCCATACGGTCCAGTTCACGGATCCTGCTGTCCATGGCAGGTACCCGCTTCAGTTCACCCGTCAGCCCGACATCCGCCAGAAATGCCCAGTCAGAAGGGATCGGCTTATTGTAGACAGAGGAGGCAATGCTGATCAGAACCGCAAGATTTGCCGCCTGCTCCTTCAGATATAAGCCGCCTGTAGTCTTGATCACGATATTTTTATCATAAAGCCGAAGACCGCCCCTCTGCTCCAGAATGGAGATCAGTGTATTCATGGTATCCTTCTTCATGGCTTCACTGATACGGGAAGGATAAGGGGTAAAGGATGCAGAAACCAGACTTTCGATCTCTGCGATCACAGGGCGGCTGCCCTCCTTCAGCACCGTCAGCGCACTGCCGGAAACAAAATCCCCCTTCTGCCGTTTTGTCACAAAATATTCGGATGGATTATCAATGGATGCCAGTCCATTTTCCGTCATGCTGAAAAAGCCCATTTCCCCCGTGCTGCCAAAGCGGTTTTTCGTTGCCACCAGACAGCGCAGCTCATCTGCGCCCTCACCCTCCAATACCAGAACCGTATCTACCAGATGCTCCAGCGCACGGAGCCCTGCGATCTCATCACTTTTATTCATCTGTCCGATCATCAGCACCGCACGGGGGCGCTTTTTATTCTTTGCCGCCTGTACCAGTGCAGAAGCACATTCCATGGTCTGGGTCGGGTTCCCTGCTCTGGAGGGCAGAAATTCCGCAAGGGAAAAAGTCTGGATGCTGTCCAGAATGATCAGATCTGCATCGATCTCCGTAATGGCATCCAGAACCCGATCCATAGAGGTATCCGCAAGAATCCAGATATTCTGCGCAATGCTTTCCAGAATACGGTCTGCCCTGTTCTTGATCTGGCTGTCGCTTTCCTCCCCGCTGGCATACAGCACACGATTGCCCTGCTTTGCAAGAGCCGCCGCTGCCATCAGGGATAAGGTGGATTTCCCGCCGCCCGGGGGAGAGGTGATGATCGTTACCGAATCCCGCACGATACCGCCTCCCATCACCCGATCAAATTCCGTGATGCCCGTCAGCAGCCGCTGATCCGTTCCTGTTTCCACATCTGCAAGGCGAGACAGGGGCTGTCTGGAAACAGATTTTGTTCCTTTTACGCC
>JAUNCB010000197.1 GCA_030526765.1 Bacillota bacterium | reverse complement strand
AGGCTGAAGCAATGCACGGCAAATTCCTGATACAAGGGCTCGTTTTCCACAAAAAGAGAAGCCAGAAACCCGCCGCCCAGCTGGAAAATCAAAAACCAGATCACAGAAATCAGCATCGACGCTTTGCCTGCCGTCAGAATGGTATCCCGTACCCGTTCATACTGCTTCGCCCCGAAATTATAGCCATGGATGGGCGAAGCCCCCGATGCCAGACCCACAAACATGGCATGGGAGATCTGATACAGCTTCATCATCAGCCCATAGCAGGAAATGGCGATCTCACTGCCATAGATGGTCTGGGCGCCGTATTTCCGCATCAGATTATTCATAACGATCTGGGTCACTGCCGATGCAGTCTGGGTGCAGAGACTGGGAATGCCCAGACGGAAAATGCTGCCTGCCACCGAAAGACGCAGCCGCAAATTTTTCCTTCTCAGCTTAAAGTGCTGATATTTCGGCAGATATGCCAGCGCAATGCAGCCGGAAACGATCTGCCCCGTAATGGTTGCCAGTGCCGCCCCCTGAATCCCCCAGTCAAAGACAAAGATAAAAATGGGGTCAAGGATCACATTCAGCGCCGCACCGATCATCATGCTCCGCATCATATACTTCGGGTTTCCGTCGGCACGAATAATAGCCGTAAATGCCATATTGCACATGGCGAAGGGCTGCCCCAGAAGGGTGATGCTCATATATTTTACCGATTCCGCCACCACCGCAGGGGATGCCCCGAAGAGCACCACCAGCTTCTCCGTGAAGCAAAGCCCGACAGCAGAAAGGAGAAACCCTGCCAGAAACAGCAGCACCACTGCATTGGCGAACACCCGATCCGCCGCTTCCTGTTCCTTTCGTCCCAGAGAAAGGCTGATATTTGCCGCACAGCCGTCCCCGATCATCAGCGCCAGCGCCGCCGCAAGGATCCCCAGAGGAAAGGTGACATTCGTCGCAGCCACCCCGTTGATCCCTGCTGCATGCCCAATAAATATCTGATCGACGATGTTATAAAGGGTATTTACCATCAGCGTCAGTGCCGTTGGAACGGAAAACTTCAGCAGCAGCCGTCCGATGGGGTCTGTCCCCAGAATATTCTGTTTTTGCTCTGCCATAAGTCCGCCTCCCTTCCGACAGCAACTTCGTTTCTTCTCATAGGAAAGAGAAGCCCCAAGCCCATACGAGCCTGAGGCTTTCTTATTTTATTCTGCTGCGCCGGGTGCAGGTGTGCCGCACTGACCGCAGAATTTCACCCCTTCTGCCAGAGGTGCACCGCAGCCGGGGCAAACAGGATCTCTTTCAATGCCTGCTTTTTCTGCCGCCTTTTCCGCCTCCGCTGCTTTTTCCGCAGCCTTTCTCTCCGCCTTTTCCGCTTCACGCTCTGCTTTTCTGGCATCGCTTTCCGCTTTGATCTGATCGATCTGCGCTTCCAGTTCCCGGATCTTATCCTGGGCTGCTACGATCTTATCACAGATCAGCATTGCTTCTTCATCCAGCTGTGTGCCTACCGCAAACTGTGCCCAGTAGTATTCGCCCAGTTCTCTCTGATAGGTCTGGATATTGCCCTTTGTCAGATTGATGTCGCTGATGAGCTTATTGGTTTCCAGACTGTCGGTAGCCTTTTCGGACACCTGTTTTGCCATTTCGTTTAATTTATCAAAAAATGCCATAGAGAATTCCTCCTTATGTATGAATTGATTTCAACATTTACCCTTATTATATTCTTTCGCCTTTTTTCCTGCAATCCCTTTTTCTTTCCCGTCTTTTTTCCCATCAGGAAACAAAAACAGCAAAAAACAAGCCTCCGAAAACAAAACGCAGGAAATAAAAAAGCCCCATATTCTGAAATATGGGGCAAATATGCTTATGCTTTCACATCGGGCAGCCCGTCAAAGCCCACCTGCAGTTCTGCATCTGTGGGGATATAATCCTGCATCTCGCCGTTATTGAATTTTTCATAGGCGAACATATCAAAATAGCCGGTGCCGGTCAGACCAAAGACGATGGTCTTTTCTTCGCCGGTTTCCTTGCATTTCATTGCTTCATCGATGGCAACACGGATCGCATGGGCACTTTCCGGTGCAGGCAGGATGCCTTCCACCTGTGCAAACTGCTTCGCTGCCGCAAACACAGAGGTCTGTTCCACAGAGCGGGCTTCCATCAGACCGTCATGGTAGAGCTGAGAAACCACAGGGCTCATGCCGTGATAACGCAGACCGCCGGAATGGCTGGAGGAAGGAATAAAGCCGCTACCCAGCGTATACATCTTCGCCAGAGGTGTCACCATCCCTGTATCGCAGTAATCGTAGGCAAATTTCCCTCTTGTCAGGCTGGGACAGGATGCAGGCTCTACGGCGATGATCTGATAATCCCTTTCCCCGCGCAGCTTTTCGCCTACGAAAGGAGAGATCAGACCGCCCAGATTGGAGCCGCCGCCGGCACAGCCGATGATGATGTCTGCTTTGATGCCGTATTTATCCAGTGCTGCCTTTGTTTCCATACCGATAATGGACTGATGCAGCATAACCTGATTTAATACGCTGCCCAGCACATATCTGTAGCCTTCCCTGCTGCAGGCAGATTCCACCGCCTCAGAGATGGCACAGCCAAGGCTGCCTGTGGTGCCGGGATGAGCTTCCAGAATCTTCTTGCCCACTTCTGTTGTTGTGGAGGGGGAAGGTGTTACGGAAGCATTATAGGTACGCATCACTTCCCTGCGGAAGGGCTTCTGCTCATAGGATACCTTAACCATGAATACGTTACAATCCAGACCCAGATATGCACATGCCATGGCAAGGGCTGTGCCCCACTGGCCTGCGCCTGTTTCTGTGGTCACACCCTTCAGCCCCTGCATTTTTGCATAGTATGCCTGAGCGATCGCGGAATTCAGCTTATGGCTGCCGCTGGTGTTATTGCCTTCAAATTTGTAATAGATCTTTGCAGGTGTCTGCAGTTTTTCCTCCAGACAGTACGCTCTTACCAGAGGCGCAGGTCTGTACATTTTATAGAAATCCAGAATTTCCTGTGGAATATCGATGTAGGCATTGTCGTTATCCAGCTCCTGCTTTGCCAGTTCTTCACAGAAGATCACGCTCAGTTCTTCCAGTGTCATGGGCTCCTGTGTTTCCGGATTCAGCAGGGGTGCGGGTTTATGGATCATATCCGCACGAACATTGTACCACTGCTTGGGCATTTCGGATTCTTCCAGATAAATTTTGTAAGGGATCTTTTCGTTTGCTTTGCTCATAATAGTGCTCCTCTCTGCTTTCTTTCTTATTCTTTTCTCGTCTCGTCTATTCTCTGCTGATTTGAAAACAAATCATACTCATCGTACTCCTTCCAAAGACA
>JAUNCB010000196.1 GCA_030526765.1 Bacillota bacterium | reverse complement strand
GGACTGGATCCCTCCTATCTGGAATGGATGCAGGAGATGGAAGGGGCACTGGCGGAGGAGAAGCTGAGAAAGGCGAGAAAAGCAAAATAAGGGGAGGGGGAAGGACTTCCTTCCCTTCCTTATACTGAGAGAAGGAAGAGAAAAAAGCGGAAAGGAGGGGGCGGAATGACATGGGAGATCATAGCGGGCTTTATTGCCCTGACGGGGTTTATCGGCACCATTGCAGGGGTGTGCGTGAAGGTGGTGGTGCCGCTGACCCGAAGCATTGTCACACTGAATGAGAATGTAAAGAACCTCTGTGCGAAATTTTCCCTGTTTGACGAGGATAATACCCGCAGCCACAGAAGGCTCTGGGAGCATAACGAAAAGCAGGATGCCTGTCTGGAAAGCTATGGCAGAAGGCTCCACGATCTGGACGGGAAATGAAGGGGGAAGAGAGAAATGGCAAAACGAAGCGAGAACAAACGAACCTATTCCAAGAAAATGGTGAAGGCCATCATGCTGCTGGCATTACTGGATTTACAGCTTTCCTATATCCTTGCCTTTCTGGGCAGGGAGCAGATCGCAGAGACCCTGTCGGGGGATATCTGCACCGTCATCGTGGGCGTGGGTCTGGGCTATTTTCTGAAGGCATTCTTTGAAACAAGGGAAGAGGAGAGGATGAAGCAGGAGAAGGGGGAAGGCTAAATGGATGGATTTTTTGATCTGACGGTGCTGCTGCCTGCCATTGCGGTGCTGACGGCAGTGACCAATATTCTGGTGGAGGTGCTGAAGGAGGTGACCTACCGCCATATCCCCACACAGCTGCTGGCGGTGGCTGTGGCGGAGGGGCTCACCATGACGGCATATTTCGGCTATGGAGCGGCACAGATTGGCGTGGTGTACTGGTATCATACGGCGGCGGCACTGGTGGTGGGCATGATGGTTGCCTATGCCGCCATGTTCGGCTTTGATACTTTGCAGGCGGCACTGAAGGGAGGAAAGGAAAATGAGTAAGAAAATGACAGGAAAGGAACTGGTGGACTTTGCCAGAGGGAAGATCGGCACAGCATATGTTTACGGCATGAAGGGGCAGGTGATGACGGCACCGCACTTCAATTATCTCTATGAACGCTACGGCGGTGCCTATGTGCCCTACAGCGATCTGAAAAAGATCGGGCAGGTCTGTGTGGACTGCTCGGGGCTCATCGGCTGGGGATGCGGAAAAATGCTCAGCTCCGCAGGCTGGAAAGCGGCGGCGGATGAGGTGCATCCCATCATGACACTGCCGCAGGCACCACTGGGGGCACTGGTCTGGAAGGATGGGCATATCGGTATCTACAGCGGCAGAAAAAAGGGTGTGCCCCATTATATTGCCGCAGAAAACAGCAGACTGGGGGTACGGGAATTTCCCATTACGGAAAATGAATTCACCCATTGGCTGCTGGTGCACAATGTATTTGCGTATGAGGAGGAGGAAGAAGAAATGGTGGTACAGGAAAAGATTCAGGTGGACGGCAGGGAGCATCCCGTGTCCCTCATCCGTAAGGAGGGCGTGACCTATATCAAGAGCAGAGAGATCGCAGGGCTGTTGGGCTATGCCATCTCCAGCGAGGGCAGGATGCCTGTGTTCACGAAGAAATAAGGAGAAATCAGCAATCGAGAAAGCCTCTTTTCGGAGGCTTTTTCCCCGTTTTTCCGCTTTCTCCGCCCCGTCCGTGAAATTTGACGAAAGGAGTAGGCTTTCATATTGCCGATTTTCCCAAAATACGATATACTGAAGCAGAAGAAAGCCGCAGGGAGCGAAGGGGCGTTTCCCTTGGGGCGGTTCTCAAAATCCAATGAGAAAGAGGGTAATACTATGCAAGAAATCTTCCAATCCATCAATGGGATCTTTTCTTTTATCGGGCCCTTGTCCGATTTCCTGTGGGATTTCCCCACCAATTTTGAATGGTACGCCAATATCCCCCTTTTGGGGAATTTCTCCTTTGCCATCATCCTGCTGATGGGCTCGGGGCTGTTTTTCAGCTTCCGTCTGGGCTTTGTGCAGGTGCGGGGCTTTAAGAAGGGGCTTTCCATCATGACAGAAAAGCGGAATATCGAAACGGGCATCTCGCCTCTGGCGGCATTCCTCCTTTCCTCCGCCATGCGTGTGGGCCCGGGGAATATCCTCGGGGTAACGGGTGCCATCGCCGTGGGCGGCCCGGGGGCTGTGTTCTGGATGTGGGTGTCTGCCTTCTTCGGCATGGCAGTTGCCTATATGGAAGCGGTGCTGGCGCAGATTTTTAAAGAGAAAAAGGACGATGAATTTGTGGGCGGCCTGCCCTTCTACGGCAGAAAGCTCTTGGGGAACGCAGGCTTTGTGGGGGTTTTCCTCTCCCTGCTGTATATCCTTTATGCGCTGTGCTGTCTGCCTGCTCAGGGCTTTAACGTGGTTTCCTCCGTGGGCAGAATGGCGGAGATCGTCACAGGAACAGCCATTGCCACCGATTCCGCCTTTTATTATATCGTAGGCGGCATCACCATCCTTTTGACCTTCTTTGCCGTATTCGGCGGCATCAAAAAAGTAACGAAATGGACAGATAAAATGGTGCCTGTGATGGCGGTGCTGTATGTGGTGACGGTTCTGGTGCTGATCCTGCTGAACCTGAACACAGTGCCCTATTTCTTCCGGTCGGTGTTCAGCGGTGCTTTCCAGCCCGAGGCTGTATTCGGCGGTATGTTCGGTACGGTGCTGGCACAGGGCGTGAAGCGTGGGCTGATGTCCAATGAAGCAGGTCAGGGTACCATCACCATGTCCGCAGCGGCGGCAGATGCCAAGCATCCCTGCGAACAGGGTCTGCTTTCCGCCATCGGTGTATTCCTGGATACCATGGTCATCTGTACGCTGACAGGGTTTGTGGTTGTTATGGCAAGCTGCTGGAACAGCCCTGACGGAGCGGCATGGATGGAGCTGGATAAGCTGCCCATGTTCACAGAATCTCTGGCAGTGCTGACACCGGGAACAGCCTTCAACGGTGTGGTGACCTTTATCATCACCCTTTGCTTCTGTTTGTTCGCCTATACCTGCCTTCTGGGTATGATCAGCTTCTCCGAGATCGCCGCAAACCGTATCCGCAGGGATAAGGCGTTCATCAACGGCGTGCGTATGGTGGGGCTTCTGGTTGCCGCCTTCGGTATCCTGTGTAATATTGCAGGGCTGGAGCTGGGGAACCTGTGGGCATTCTCCGATCTGGGGAATATCCTGATCGTGTTCTTCAACGTACCCATCGTGTATGTGGGGGCGAAATATGTGCTGCGGGCAGCGAAGCATTATGAGAAAAATGACGGGACACCTTTTACATCCGCAACCATCGGCAGAGATGACTGCCA
>JAUNCB010000195.1 GCA_030526765.1 Bacillota bacterium | reverse complement strand
CTTCAACACTGCAGCAGAGGTATTCTACAAGGAAGAATTTGAAAAACTGGGTGCTGAGGTTCATGTTGCTACAGCAGACGGCTCCATGGGCACAAAGGGCTTCGTTACAGATGTGGTAAAAAACATCCCCGACTATACATATTTCTATACCTGCGGCCCCGAACCCATGCTGAAAGCCCTCTCCGATGCAACTGTGACCAGCGGTCAGCTTTCCTTTGAGGAGCGTATGGGCTGCGGCTTCGGTGCATGCATGGGCTGCTCCTGCCAGACAAAATACGGCAATAAACGAATCTGTAAGGACGGTCCCGTACTGGTGAAGGAGGAAATCATATGGTAAATACAAAAGTGACCCTCAGCGGCATCACACTGGATAATCCCGTCATCCCCGCCAGCGGTACCTTTGGCTACGGCTATGAATTTGCGGAATTATATGACATCAATATTTTGGGGACCTTTTCCTTCAAAGGAACCACAAAAGACCCCCGCTTCGGCAACCCTACACCCCGCATTGCAGAATGTCCTGCAGGTATGATCAATTCCGTTGGTCTGCAGAATCCCGGTGTAGACAAGGTGATCTCCGAAGAACTGCCTAAGCTGGCGAAGGTATTCCATAAGCCTGTCATCGCCAATGTCAGCGGCTTCTCCATTGAGGAATACGCACACACCTGTGCCCTTCTGGACAAAGAGCCTCAGGTTGGGATTCTGGAGGTAAATGTATCCTGCCCTAACGTACACCACGGCGGCATGAGCTTCGGCACAGACCCCGAAGCAGCGGCGGCAGTGACAAGAGCCGTAAAGGCGGTTACCACAAAGCCCGTTTATATCAAGCTGACACCCAATGTAACAGACATTGTTTCCATTGCAAAAGCCTGTGAAGAAGCCGGCGCAGACGGTATCGCCCTCATCAATACCATGATGGGTATGCGCATCGACCTGAAAACAAAGAAGCCTGTTATTGCCAATAAAATGGGCGGCTTTTCCGGCAGTGCCATCTTCCCTGTAGCCGTAAGAATGGTATATCAGGTGGCAGAAGCAGTAAATATCCCTGTGATCGGCATGGGCGGTGTTTCCTCTGCAGAGGATGTGATCGAAATGATGCTTGCCGGTGCGACCGCAGTAGAGATCGGCGCAGCGAATCTGGTGAATCCTTATATCTGCAAGGAGATCATCGAAGACCTGCCCCGTGTTATGGAAAAATACAACATCAAAGACCTGAATGAGATTATCGGAGGTGCCCGTAAATGAACAGAGATGTAATTATTGCCTGCGACTTTAACAGCAAAGCTGACCTGATGGCATTTTTGGACAACTTTAACAACGAAGAAAGAAAACCCTTCCTGAAGGTAGGTATGGAGCTGTTCTATGCGGAAGGCCCTGCCATCGTAAAGGAAATCAAGGCAAGAGGTCATAAGATCTTCCTTGACCTGAAACTGCATGATATCCCCAATACTGTAAAAAAAGCAATGTCCGTTCTGTCCGATCTGGATGTTGATATCACAAATCTGCACGCAGCAGGCACAAACGCTATGATGGAAGCAGCACTGGAGGGTCTGACAAGAGCAGACGGCTCCCGTCCCCTGCTGATCGCTGTAACACAGCTGACATCCACCAGCGAAGAACGCATGAAGGAAGACCTGCTGATCGATCATCCTTTGGATGAGGTGGTAATGCATTATGCAAAGAATGCAAAGGTTTCCGGTCTGGACGGCGTTGTATGCTCCCCTCTGGAAGCAGGCAAGGTAAAGGATGTATGCGGTGAAGCATTCCTGACCATTACCCCCGGCGTGCGCTTTGCAGACGGCGAAGCAGGCGATCAGGTGCGTGTAACCACACCTGCAAAGGCAAGAGAACTGGGCTCCGACTATATCGTAGTGGGCAGACCCATCACACAGGCTGCTGACCCTGTTGCTGCTTACAGAAGATGTGTTTCCGAGTTCCTCGGTGAATAATTGAAACCGACCATTTATTTTAGGAGGATATAGATATGAAATTTAAAGAACAGATCGCAAAAGACCTGCTTTCCATCGGTGCTGTTTTCCTGCGCCCCGAAGAACCCTTCACATGGGCAAGCGGCATTAAAAGCCCCATTTACTGTGACAACAGACTGACACTGACCTCTGTTGAAGTAAGAAACCATGTAGAAAATGCTCTGGCTGAAACCATCAAAGAATACTACCCCGAAGCAGAAGTTCTGATGGGTACCTCTACAGCGGGTATCGCACATGCAGCCATCACAGCACATCTGCTAGATCTGCCTATGGGTTATGTACGCTCCGGCGCAAAAGACCACGGCAGAAACAACCAGATCGAAGGCAAACTGGAAAAAGGCCAGAAGGTTGTTGTTGTGGAAGATCTAATCTCCACAGCAGGCAGCTGCATCGAAGTTGTAAACGTACTGCGGGAAGCAGGTGCTGAAGTTCTGGGTATCGTTTCCATCTTTACATACGGCATGCAGAAGGGTCTGGACAGACTGGCTGCAGCAGATGTGAAAAATGTGAGCCTGTCCAATTTTGATGCTGTTGCAGAAGTTGCTGCAAAAGAAGGTTATATCAAGGAATCCGATATTGCCCGTCTGATGAAATTCCGCAGCAACCCCAGTGATGAAAGCTGGAGGGAGATGTGATCCTATGAGAAGTCTTCTGGACATCGTTGATCTGAGCGTTAACGAAATCGACGAACTGATCGCAACTGCAAACGACATTATTGCCAATCCCGATAAATATGCGGAAAAATGCAAACGCAAAAAACTGGCTACCCTGTTTTTTGAGCCCTCTACCCGTACCCGTCTGAGCTTTGAAGCGGCAATGCTGGAGCTGGGCGGCAGTGTTCTGGGCTTTTCCGCAGCAAATAACAGCTCTGCGGCAAAGGGCGAAAGTGTAGCCGATACTGTAAAAACAGTTGGCTGCTATGCTGACATCATCGCCATGCGCCATCCCAAGGAAGGTGCGCCTATGATCGCTTCCATGCGCTGCGATGTGCCCATCATCAACGCAGGGGATGGCGGCCACAATCACCCCACCCAGACACTGGCTGACCTTCTGACCATTCAGAGAGAAAAAGGTCATTTCGACAATCTGGTGGTGGGTATGTGCGGTGACCTGAAATTCGGCAGAACCGTTCATTCTCTGATCCACGCACTGAGCCGCTACGAAAATGTGAAATTTGTTCTGATCTCCCCCGATGAGCTGAAGGTTCCCGAATATATCATCGATGAACTGAACAAGGAAGGCATCCCTTATCTGGAAACAACCAGTCTGGAGGATGCGATGCCCGAGCTGGATATTCTGTATATGACAAGAGTGCAGCAGGAACGCTTCTTCAACGAAGCTGACTATATCCGTCTGAAGGACAG
>JAUNCB010000194.1 GCA_030526765.1 Bacillota bacterium | reverse complement strand
GTGGGACAGTTAAATCAGATTTTTTCGTCCCACAAAAAGAGCAGGAAACGGTTTCGTGAAAAGAAAAAATGGAGGCAGATTAGAATGAAAATCGCAGAGATCAGATTTCTGGAGCAGAAAGAAGAGGCGGTGCTGCCGAAGGGAGTCCGCCTGCTGCCCAAGGGTCTGCAGACAAAGTATATAGAATGCTGTAAGCCATGGTACATAAGGAAAGAAGGAAACAGGCTGCGGGCTGTCCTTCAGACTGATACAGAGTGTGGTATGGCCCACCTGTGGAGAGGGCATGCCCGCAGGTTACTGGAGCAGCTGAAAAAGGAGGAAGCAGCCATTGTAATTCCGCCTTTGGAGGGAGAACTGCCGCGGGATGTGCTGCCCTTTTCGCAAGGGAGACGGCTGATGGGCCTTATGGCTGGGGAGGGAGCGGCAGAGGCGCTGCGGCGAAGGGGAAAGGAGCCTGCTGCCTGTCGTTATCTGCTGGCGGGAGGAACGGAGGCGCAGTGGCGGCTTGCCCTGCTTTCTGCGGGGAATGAAGTAAATCAGCTTTCTTTATTTACGGATGTGCCTGCAGCGGCAGAGGATTTTTTGCAGGAATTGTACGCCGAGCGGGGACTGGCGGCGGAGGTGTTTTCTTCGGCTGGAAATTCGCTGTTCCGACAGGCGGATGTGGTGCTTTGCTGCGGCATGGAGCAGCATCCCTATGCGTATATGCTGGGGGAAGGGGCTGTTTTTCTGGATCTGCCCGGAAATCGCCCTGTGCTGCGGAAGCTTCTGACGGAGCGGCGGGATGTGCTGGCGGCAGATGGGTTTTTCTTTCGGAGAGAGGAGCAGCAGATGGAGGGGCGGCAGGCGGAAGCGGAAGCCTATCTCACCTGCCCTGCGCTGCGGAAAAGGTGGCTGACAGCGGAGGCGAATACAGGGGAAATGCTGCAGCAGGTAAAGGCGCAGGGCTACAGCGTTTCCGGTTTTTCTGTCATGGGAAGACGGGTGAAAGGGGTACGGCACTCAGCTTCCTCCGCTTTTTATGGAAAATAAGGGTGAAAAAGAGGGGAAAAGGGCCAGAAATCCTTATTTTTCGGCATTTCTGCGTGGTGAATTGCAGGAAAATCATTGACAATCCATCTGATTTTAGTATATAATCTATCAATGGTTCAGGAGGGGAAAAAGACCCTCCGTTTTCCTTGTAAGAAGCAGGGAAGATAATGTAAAGAAGATGAGGAGTGACTTACCCATGGTAGAAAAGAAAGTTATTTTGACTTATGAAGGTCTGAAAAACATGGAAGCGGAGCTGGAAAATCTGAAGACAGTCCGCAGAAAAGATGTAGCTGATAAAATCAAAGAAGCAAGAGGTCAGGGTGACCTTTCCGAAAATGCCGAATATGATGCTGCGAAGGAAGAGCAGGCAGAGATCGAAGCACGTATCGTACAGCTGGAAAAAATGCTGCGCAATGCAGAAGTGATCGATGAAGAAGTTGTAGAAAAGGGTACGATCGGTCTGGGTGCAACAGTTACTGTTCTGGATGTGGAATTTGACGAAGAAGCGGTATATACCATCGTAGGTTCTGCAGAAGCAGACCCCATGAACGGCAGAATTTCCAATGAATCTCCTGTTGGTATGGCACTGCTGGGCCATAAGGAAGGCGATTCCGTTATGATTGCTACACCCGACGGGGAAGTAGAATTCAAGGTATTAAAGATCGCAAAATAATTTTTATATATAAAAGTACACGGACAAGGAGGAACACGAACGTGGCAGAGGAAAACAAAGAAGTTCTGGAGCTGACACAGCAGGAGCTGAGCGAACAGAACAGAATCAGACGCGAAAAACTGGCACAGATGCAGGAAGAAGGCAAAGACCCCTTCCAGATCGTAAAATATGATGTAACACACCACAGCGATGAGATCAAAAATAACTTTGAAGCGCTGGAAAACACAGATGTTTGCATCGCAGGCCGTATGATGAGCAAACGTATCATGGGTAAAGCATCCTTCTGCAATATCCAGGACAGAAACGGCAACATGCAGTCCTATGTAAGCAAAAATGATATCGGCGAAGAAGCTTACGCTGCATTCAAAAAATTTGACATCGGTGATATCATCGGCATCAAAGGCTTTGTATTTAAAACAAAAACAGGTGAAATTTCTGTTCACGCAAAGGAAGTGGTACTGCTGTCCAAGAGCCTGCAGGTACTGCCCGAAAAATTCCATGGTCTGAAGGATCAGGAGCTGCGCTACAGACAGAGATATGTTGATCTGATCGTAAATCCCGAATCCAGAGATACCTTCATCAAACGCTCCAGAATCATCACAGAAATCAGAAAATTCCTGGATTCCAAGGGCTTCCTGGAAGTGGAAACACCTGTACTGCAGACCATCCCCGGCGGTGCGTCCGCAAGGCCCTTCATTACACACCACAATACACTGGATATCGACATGTATTGCCGTATCGCTCTGGAGCTGCCCCTGAAACGTCTGATCGTTGGCGGCTTTGAAAGAGTATATGAAATCGGTCGTGTATTCCGTAACGAAGGCATTTCCGTTCGTCATAACCCCGAATTTACACTGATGGAGCTGTACCAGGCATATACAGACTATAACGGTATGATGGATATTACAGAAGATATGTTCCGTACTGTAGCACAGAATGTTCTGGGCACTACAACAGTGAACTATGGCGGTCATGATATCGAACTGGGCAAACCCTTCGCAAGAATTACAATGGTGGATGCTGTAAAACAGCATACAGGCATTGACTTTGATCAGGTGAAGGATACAGAAGAAGCGAAAGCGATCGCAAAGGAAAAAGGCGTGGAATTTGAAGATCGTCACCAGAAGGGTGATATTCTGAATCTGTTCTTTGAAGAATTCGTAGAAAAGAATCTGATCCAGCCTACATTCATCATTGACTATCCCGTAGAAATCTCTCCTCTGACAAAGAGAAAACCCGATAAGCCCGAATTCACAGAAAGATTTGAGCTGTTTATCGTAGGCAGAGAATACGGCAATGCGTACTCTGAGCTGAATGACCCCATCGACCAGAGATCCCGTTTTGAATATCAGGAATTCCTGAGAGAAAACGGTGACGATGAAGCAAATATGATCGATGAAGATTTCCTGACAGCACTGGAATATGGTATGCCTCCTACAGGTGGTCTGGGCGTGGGTATCGACAGATTTGTTATGCTGCTGACAGAATCCGTTTCCATCAGAGATGTTATTCTGTTCCCCACAATGAAACCCATCAATGACTAAACCCTTGATTTTACTGGGTTTCTGAGGTGTGATCGTGGAAAATAATACACCATTACACCAAAATTACACCAATACGAAGGTTTTTAACTTTATATGGGTGTAACTAAAATAGATAAAAA
>JAUNCB010000193.1 GCA_030526765.1 Bacillota bacterium | reverse complement strand
ATCGGCTGTGCAAGAAATACCTGCACATTCTGCAATATGTATAAGGATAAAAAATTCCGCATCCGCCCTCTGGATGAGGTTGTGGAAGACCTTGCCATGGCACGGAAATATTACAGCCGCATCAAGGTGCGCCGTATTTTTCTGGCGGACGGGGATGCGCTGATCGTAAAAACAGAGGATCTGCTGTATATTCTGGAGAAATGCCATGAGTATTTCCCTGAATGTGAACGGATCTCCGTGTATGGTGCGCCCAAGGACATCATCCATAAAACACCGGAGGAACTGAAACAGCTGAAGGCTGCAGGCCTTGATATGGTATATATGGGTCTGGAAAGCGGTGCGGATGAGGTGCTGGATTTCGTGAAAAAAGGCGTAACCTCCGAAGAAATGATCGAAGCAGGTCAGAAGGTACGGGCTGCGGGGATGACAGTATCCATCACCGTTATTTCCGGTCTGGGCGGTAAGAAATACTGGAGAGAGCATGCACTGGGCAGTGCGAAGGTGATTTCTGCCATCAAACCGGAATATGTGGGCTTCCTCACACTGATGATCGAACCCGGTACAGAGATGTACGATCAGTATAACCGCGGCGAGATCGAACTGCTGTCCCCCCATGAGGTGTTGGATGAAACAGAACTGTTTATCCGCAGCGTGGATGCGGAAGGAACCATGTTCCGTTCCAACCATGCATCCAACTATATTCCCCTTGGCGGTACACTGAATGCGGAGCGGGATAAAATTCTGGGACAGATCGAAATGAGCAGACAGAAAAGCAAATTCAGACCCGATGTATTCCGTGGTCTGTAAGCATTGGAGAAAGAAGGGCACCTGTGTAAATAAGGCGAGCCTGTAAGGAGTTTTGCAGTATGGCGTGGCTGGGTTTTGTCACATGGATAACTATATACTGGTGCGTGTTTCTGGCGGTAACGACAGGACGCATTGGCTGGGGGCTTCTGTGCGGCTGGCTCATCCCTATTTTTGCCATGGCTGTCAGCTTTGAGGCGGGGATGCAGGTAAACGGACTGATGTTCCTCATCTGTCTGCTGATGTTTTTTGCCTGCCGCAAAGGACTGTCGGAGATCCGCGGCTGGAATATCAAGCAGCGCAAACGGCATCCTGTGCTGTTCTGGAGTCTGTTCTTTTTCGGCTTTCTGATGATGTTCTACAGTGTGGCGCAGGCGCAGATACAGGGCTATTTCCTGAATATTCAGGGCTGGGGCAGTGAAAATATGCCGATGCTTCGTCTGGCGGTTACCCTTGTGCCGCTGCTGTTTCTGAATCATGCCTATACATCCCAGATCTATACGGGGATCGACCGTCTACGGCTGAAGCAGCGGGAGCTGATCCTGCTGGAAAGCCGATGCTTTATCGCCCATGAAACGGGGGCGGAAAAGATCGCCCGTCAGGGTTACTATCTGGAGGGGATCAATAACGGGATCACCTACCATTTTCAGCTGACGAAGCGAACCTTCCATATGCTGAAAAAGGAAAAAACACTGAAATTACAGATACAGACAGGTCTTTTTGGCGGTATCTACATTACAGAGCTGGATAATCCGGAATTTTTCAAGCGTGTGCGCCGTATGGACAGAAAGGCGGCGAAACGCGGGATGGCGCTTTTCCTGCTGGCGGCGGCCTTCGGGATCTGGCTGTTCTGGTTTTATTGAAAATCGGCCTCGAACCAAATGGGTTCGGGGCTTTTTCTTCGCCCTGTTTCATATATATGGAGGGGAGGAGAGTGAATGCATGAAAAGGCTGGTGGGACTGCTGTTTTTTTATTGCCTGCTGAGTGTGCTGCTTTTGCCGCTGATGGTGACGATGCTCTGCGGCGGTTTTCGGACGGAATTGCCTCAAGAGGCGGAAGGGACTTTTCGGCTGACAGGGAAGGGGGTCACGCAGGCGGAAACGGGAGAATTTTTACAAAGAGAATAAAACGCACTTCCGATGGCAACAATAGCATCGGAGGTGCTTTTATTATGAAGAAAAACGAAAATCATACAGCCCGCAGGGTGCAGACGGCGGCGATCTGCTGCTGCCTGTGTTTGCTGGCGGTGGGCGCAGGGGTGACCTATCGTGCTTTTGATCATGGGCAGGAGCTTCCGATGGAAGAGGCGGCAGAAATGCCTGTTTCCTCCATGAAGAAGCCGACGATCGAGGTGGCACCGCTGGATCAGAACAGGCAGAGCAATGACCCGGGCGAAGCGCCGGAGGAGGAAAAGCCGAAGACGGAGAAAAAAACGGCAGCACAGCCTGTGTTTGCTTATCCGCTGACGGGAGAGGTGCTGCTGCCCTTCAGTGCGGAGCATGGCATCTATGATCCCACCCTGAAGCAGTATCGCACCAACGCATCCATCAGTCTTTCTGCAAAACAGGGGGCTGCAGTGGGGGCGGCAGCCGACGGCACGGTGAGAGAAATCCAAAAGGATGAGGAAGCGGGAACCCGAATCATTCTTTCCCATGGGGGAGGCTGGCAGACCAGCTATGGCCAGATGGAGGATACCCTGCAGGTGAAGGTGGGGGATTCTGTGGTGCAGGGGCAGACCCTCGGTACGGTCGCCATGCCAACAAAATATGGCGCAGCATTGGGAAGCCATCTGGAATTTGCCATGGCGCAGAACGGGGAGCCTAAGGATCCTGTGAAGCATTTGAAAAAAGCAGAATAAGGAGCGGAAGGAAGAAGTCTGAAAGGGGGCTTCTTTTTTCTTGGAAAGGAGATACCTGCCGAATTTCCGCCTTTTTTGCAGAAATTGCTTTACGAAATTGGGGAAAAAGGATAAAATGATGGGACAAGGGAAATCAAAAAGACACGGGGGGATGCAAAATGAAGCGCTTGTCTATTGTAAAAGGTGATATTGTAAAAATGAAAACAGACGCCATCGTCAATGCAGCCAATACGTCCCTGCTGGGCGGCGGCGGTGTGGATGGTGCGATCCATCGGGCTGCAGGTCCCGAGCTTCTGGCGGAATGTGAAACACTGAACGGCTGCCGCACGGGAGAAGCAAAAATCACTCAGGGATATAAGCTGAAGGCGAAATATGTCATCCATACACCGGGTCCCATCTGGCGCGGCGGAAAATGGGGCGAAGCAGAGCTTCTGGCAAACTGCTATAAGAACAGTCTGGCGCTGGCGAAGGAGCATGGCGTAAAAACTATTGCCTTCCCTTCCATCAGTACGGGGGTATATCGTTTCCCCGTGGATGAAGCGGCACGGATCGCTGTAGGAGAGATCCTGCGTTTTCTGGAAGAAGAGGCTTCTGTGGAGCAGGTGACCATTGTATGCTTCGATGATAAGACAAAGGAATATTATCTGGATGCACTGGCTGAACTGCAGGCATAATATAATAGAAGGAAAACAAAAACTTCGGCGGGATGATCCGCCCCTTGTCAAGTAGACCAGGGAAATAATCAAAAAATAGTACTATTAA
>JAUNCB010000192.1:414-3438 GCA_030526765.1 Bacillota bacterium | reverse complement strand
CGGAAAATATCCCCGGTATCGTGGGGATGGGTCTGGCGGCAGAGCTGGCAGTGGCTGAAATGGAAGAAATGACAGAAAAGCTCACAGCCCTCAGGGATAAGCTCATAAAGGGTATTCTGGAGCAGATCCCCCACAGCCGTCTGAACGGACATCCTGTGGAGCGTCTCCCCGGCAACTGCAATATTTCCTTTGCATACATTGAAGGGGAATCCCTGCTGCTGCTTCTGGATGCCTTAGGCATTGCAGCCTCCAGCGGCTCTGCCTGCACATCGGGGTCTCTGGATCCCTCCCATGTGCTCATGGCCATCGGGCTGCCCCATGAAATCGCTCATGGCTCCCTGCGGCTTACCATGGACAGAGAAAATACAGAAGAAGAAATTGATTATATACTGGAAAAACTGCCTGCCATTGTGCAGCGGCTCAGGGATATGTCTCCCATTTATCCCGGCTGAGAACAGAGATAAGATAGAAGAATAACAAAAGAGATAAAGATAGACTGAGGAGGAAGAGTTATGAATTACAGCGAAAAGGTAATGGATCATTTTATGAATCCAAGAAATGTAGGTGAAATTGAAAATGCCAGCGGTGTTGGACAGGTGGGCAATATGAAATGCGGGGACATCATGAAGGTATTCCTGCAGATCGAGGACGGCAGGATCGTGGATGCAAAATTCAAGACCTTCGGCTGCGGTGCCGCTGTGGCGACCAGCTCCATGGCAACAGAGCTGGTAAAGGGCAAAACCGTAGAGGAAGCCCTGCAGGTGACCAATAAAGCCGTTATGGAGGCACTGGATGGTCTGCCCCCTGTGAAGGTGCATTGCTCCTGTCTGGCGGAGGAAGCCCTCCATGCAGCCCTTTGGGACTATGCCCAGAAAAATAATATCGTGATCGACGGCCTGAAGCCTCCCGTGGAGGATGTGGAGGAGCTGCATCATCACGAATAAAGATTGGATGATAGAAGAAAACTCATATATAAATCCCAAAAAAAGAAGCCCCTCTTGGAAAAGAGGGGTTTTCTCTGTTTACAGTGTCTGTTCGTAAGCCGCAAGGATGGCAAGAAGCCCTTCCTCCGCTGTGCCGTTGTTTTCCGCAATGGCATCTGCCGCCGCTGTGTAAAGAGGCAGCCGTTCCCGATAGAGCCGCTCTGTGGCAGCAGCATCGGGGGCAAGGGGTCTGCCGTTGCCGCTCTGGAGGAGGGCGGCATCCCGCTTCAGCCAGAGGATGCGTCCGTTCTGCCGCAGGCGGTCAATGTTTTCCTGTTTTTTCACCACGCCGCCTCCTGTGGAAAGGAGGAGATTGTTCTGAACAGCATATTCTTGGATCACATCTGCTTCGATCTGGCGGAAGGCATCCTCGCCCGCTTTGGCAAAGAAATCCGCAATGGGCATACCGATCCGCTTCACGATCTCCGCATCCGTATCCACAAAGGTTTTCCCCAGACGCTCCGCTGCTGCCTTGCCGAGAACGGTTTTGCCGCCGCCGCTCATGCCGATGAGAACAAGATTGCTCCGTTCCTGCAGCAGTTCACGATAGATCTCGTCAATGCGGTCTTCCTCTATTTTTGTATCCAGAAAGATTTCCACGGCATATTTTGCCTGTGCCACCAGCATTTCCAGCCCTCCTGCCGCAGGGATGCCTCTTTTTTTCGCCTCCACGATGAGCCTTGTCCGCAGAGGGTTATAGATCACATCGGCAACCCCCTCCAGAGCAGGGAAACGCTCCAATGCGATGGGGCAGTCCTCCCCATGGGGATACATTCCCACAGGGGTGGTGTTGATGATGATCTCCGCATCCCCATGGGTTTCATAGCATTCTTCATAGGTAATGGTTTCGGGATGGGGCTTGTAATAGACCGTCAGAACGGTTTTTGCGCCCAGCTCCTTTAAAACCGCAAGGACAGCCTTTGCCGCGCCGCCTCTGCCCAGCACCAGCACTTTTTTCCCTTTCACATCAATGCCGTTGTGGAGCAGCAGATAGCGGAAGCCGCCAAAATCCGTATTATAGCCCGTCAGAAGCCTGTTGTGGTTGACGATGGTATTCACCGCACCGATGGCTTCGGCATGGGCATCCACCCTGTCCAGATGGGGGATGACCGTTTCTTTATAGGGGATGGTCACATTCAGAGCGGAGAAAGCCCGCTCCTTGAGAAAGGGCTCCAGCGCCTCTCTGGAAAGGGGGATCAGGTCGTAGGTATAGTCAGCCAGCTTTTCGTGGATGAGCTTGGAAAAGCTGTGCCCCAATTTTTCGCCGATCAGGCCGTATCTCATGGCAGTTCACCTCAAATCCTTGTTTTTTTAATAGCATAAACCGAAAATGAGATTTAGGCAATACCGCATCGGTACGGCTCCTTTCTGACGGGAACAAGGGAAAGGAGCGATGCAGTTTTTTTTCAGAAAATCGTAAGGAAGCTTTAAGAATTATCCAAGCCTTTCTGTGCTATAATGCCCTATGAAAAAGACAGGAGGAATGGATATGAAGAAAATACTCAGAAGCTTGCTCGTTGTGATCGTTATGGCAGGATTGTTCACTGCCTGTCAGTCCTATGATGATATTTCCCTGATGCTTGGTGCCGATGTGGGGGAAGCGGAAGTGATCGTAAATCAGGATACCTATGGCCATTTTCGGGAAAATGGCAAACGATATATGGAATTTGTCTTTGCGGATGATACCTTTGAAAACACCATAAAGGAGGATAATACATGGCATCCCCTGCCCGTTGTGGAGGAGGGGCTTACGGCACTGCTTTACGGACTGGAAACGGAGAGCGAAACCTATGGCCCTTACTTGTTTCAGGATCTGCCCCAGATCGAAAACGGATATTATTTCTTCTATGACCACCATCCCGAAAGCAGAAATCCCTTTGACAGCAGCCATGTGCTGGAGCGGGGCGAGCTGCACATCACGGCAGCGGTCTATGATGCAGATGTCCATACCCTGTATTACGGGGAAATGGATGCTTAATGGGTTGGTTTCTTTTGGCAGACAGAAAGAAAGGTGCTGTCAATCACAGCAAAATGTGATATG
>JAUNCB010000192.1:0-404 GCA_030526765.1 Bacillota bacterium | reverse complement strand
AAATCCATAGATTCTGATGTAAGGGAAACAGAAGAAAAAGGAGAAATGAGATGAAAAACTGGATGAAAAAACTGATGGGAGGGCTCCTGTGCGCAGTGCTGGGGGTTTCCGCCATTTCTGCACAGGAGGTATATGCCGCTGACGGAGGGGATATGCGGGCGGTATGGATCTCCACCGTATACAGCGCCGATTACCCCTCCACCACCAATGACCCCAGCGGCCAGAAGAATGAATTTATCCGCAAGCTGGATCAGGTGCAGGCATTGGGACTGAATACCGTTGTGGTGCAGGTGCGCCCCAAGGGGGATGCCTTCTATGAATCGGAGCTGAATCCGTGGAGTGCGGTGCTGACAGGCACCCAGGGAAAGGATCCCGGCTATGACCCCATGGCATTTATGATCGAG
>JAUNCB010000010.1 GCA_030526765.1 Bacillota bacterium | reverse complement strand
TATAACTTTGAATTTAAGAAAAAAGTGGTTACTGCATATTTGAATGGTAAAGGGGGCTGTCAATCTCTTGCAAAAGAGTATGGTGTTGGAAATGAATGTATTGTTAGGCGCTGGGTTCATAATTATGAAGTTTTCGGCGATGATGGTTTATTGCGTTCTCGCCAGAATAATGTTTACTCTTTCGAAAAGAAACTTCATGTGGTAGAGTTATATTTATCAAGTGAAATCTCATATCAGGAATTAGCACAAAATGAAGGTATTACCAATCCATGTATGATAGCTAACTGGGTTAACCGATTTCGTGTAGCTGGCCCTGATGCTTTGAGGGCACATAAGAAAGGTCGGAAGAAAACTTTGGATAAGCCTAAGACAGATACAACAGCTCAACCAGCAGAAAAAACCGCAGTAGATACAAGTGCCGAGTATGTAAAAGAATTAGAGGATGAACTTCTTAAATTAAGAATAGAGAATGCATTTTTAAAAGAACTGAGGAGACTGCGTTTAGAGGACGAAGCAAAAATGAGAGAACGGCGCGAATCATCAACAGTCTCCGAAGACAGTTCAAACTAAAAGACCTTCTCTCATATACAGGTATGCCAAAAGCAACATATATGTATTGGCAAAAGAGATTCGGCAAAGAGAACCCAAACAAGGAACTTGAGGAAAAGATTCTTGAAATCCGAGAGATTCATAAAGATTACGGGTATCGTCGTATACTTGGAGAACTTCGCAATCAGGGATATGTTATCAACAAAAAGAAAGTTCAGCGAATCACGCAGAAACTAGGACTGCAGGTGACATCATTTACACGCAAGAGCAGAAAATACAGCTCATACAAAGGGAAAGTTGGAACGGTTGCACCTAACAGAATTTGCAGACGTTTCAATACGCACGTACCACATCAGAAGATTACCACTGATACAACAGAGTTCAAATACTATGAGGTGGATGCCAAAGGACACATGACCATGCACAAACTCTATCTGGATCCATTTATGGATATGTGTAATGGAGAAATAATAAGCTTCAGTATCAATAGACACCCTTCTGCAAAAAATGTAATGGATGCTTTAGAACAAGCAATAGTAGTAACCTCTGACTGTCCTTATCGAAGAACCTTTCATTCAGATCAAGGATGGGCTTACCAGATGCGGGCATACTCTCTCCGTCTTAAAAAAGAACGAATATTTCAAAGTATGTCCAGAAAAGGCAACTGCCATGATAATTCCGTAATGGAAAATTTCTTTGGTCTGCTCAAGCAGGAAATCTATTACGGGATAGTTTATTATAGCTATGAGGAATTAAAAGCAGAAATCGAACGCTATATAAAGTATTACAATGAACAAAGAATTAAAGAGAAACTAGGATGGATGAGTCCTGTGCAATATAGGCTCAGCCTCTTGGCAGCATAAAAAAACGAGACGGTCGAAACCGTCTCGTAAAAAAGTCTAACTTTGAGGGGTCACCTCAGGTTTTCGTCTTTTTATATGCTTTCTATTACAGGGGTACGGTTGTCCAGTCTTCGCAGTTCCATACTTCCGTTACCACATCCCGATAGAATTCGGGTTCGTGGCAGATGAGAAGGATGCTGCCCTTGTATGCCTGCAGGGCACGTTTCAGCTCTTCCTTGGCATCTACATCCAGATGGTTGGTAGGCTCGTCCAGAAGCAGTACATTTGTTTCGTTATTGATGAGCTTACACAGTCGAACTTTTGCCTGTTCGCCGCCGCTGAGTACCTTTACCATGCTTTCGATATGCTTTGTGGTCAGCCCGCATTTTGCCAGAGCAGAACGCACCTCATACTGGGTGTAGGAGGGGAATTCCTTCCAGATCTCATCAATGCAGGTCACATTTTCCGTATATTTCTTTTCCTGCTCGAAATAACCGGGGTAGAGATAATCGCCCAGAGTTGTTTTGCCGCTGAGGGGAGGGATCTCACCGATGATGGATTTCAGCAGAGTGGTTTTACCAATACCGTTGGCACCTACCAGTGCGATCTTCTGTCCTCTTTCCATGGAGAGGGTCAGAGGTCTGGATAAGGGCTTGTCGTAGCCGATGACAAGCTCTTCCGTCTGGAAGATATATCTGCCGGAGGCTCTTGCTTCCTTAAAGTTGAATTCGGGCTTGGGTCTGTCCTTTGCCAGTTCGATCACATCCATTTTATCCAGTTTTTTCTGGCGGGACATGGCCATATTTCTTGTGGCAACACGGGCCTTGTTTCTGGCAACGAAATCCTTCAGATCTTCGATCTCCTGCTGCTGCTTACGATAAGCGGCCTCCAGCTGTGCCTTCTTCATTTCGTAAACCTCAAGGAATTTATCGTAGTTGCCCACATAACGATTCACCTCTGCGTTTTCCACATGATAGATCAGATTGACAACGCTGTTGAGGAAGGGGATATCGTGAGAGATCAGAATGAAAGCATTTTCGTAATCATTCAGATACCGCTTCAGCCATTCGATATGGTTTTCGTCCAGATAGTTGGTGGGCTCGTCCAGAAGAAGGATATCGGGTTTTTCCAGAAGCAGCTTGCCCATCAGCACCTTTGTTCTCTGACCGCCGGAAAGCTCTGTGACATCCCGATCCATGCCTAGATCAGTCAGACCAAGGGCACGGCCGATCTCGTCCACCTTGGCATCAATGATATAGAAATCGTGCTGATCCAGTGTTTCCTGAATGCTGCCGGTTTCCTCCATCAGAAAGTTCATGCGTTCCTCGTCACAGTCAGCCATTTCGCCATAATATGCGTTCATCTGAGCCTCCAGCTCAAAGAGATAGGAAAAGGCGGAGGAAAGCACATCTCTGATGGACTGACCCTTTTCCAGAACCGTGTGCTGATCCAGATAACCGACACGCACATTTTTCGACCATTCGATTTTCCCTTCATCGGGCATCAGTTTTCCGGTAATGATATTCATAAAAGTGGATTTGCCTTCGCCGTTGGCACCTACGAAGCCGATGTGCTCGCCCTTGAGCAGGCGGAAGGATACGTCCTTATAGATGGCTCTGTCGCCGAAGCCGTGATTCAGATTTACTACGTTCAGAATGCTCATTATTTTATCTCCTTATTGCTTGCTTTGTATGATCTGTTCCAGTATTTTTGCAGCACCGAAATCGTTGCAGTCATCGGCAATGATATCTGCCGCCTGCAGGATATGAGGCTCTCCGTTTGCCATGGCAACACCAATGCCCGCAAATTGGATCATAGGCATATCATTGTCGCCGTCACCCATAGCAAGGACATTTTCTCTGCCAAGCCCCAGCACCTCGCAAAGCTTTTCCAGAGCCTTTGCTTTTGTGGCGGAGAGGGCTGTGATTTCGATGTTTTTTGTGGTAGCTGCAGTGATGGAGGCCAGTTCTGTTTTTTTCAGCCGTTCCCATACCTCTTTTCGCAGCTCCATATCCCGAAATACCAGATTGATATTTTCCAGAACGGTATTGTTCCGTTTCATTTCTTCCCAGAAATCCACAACAGGTGTACGGGAGTTTTTGATATATGCCTCATGGCTTGCGGTCAGTGCAAAGGGGGTAAGATCATCATAGATCTCTCGGGCGATATATGCCTTTCCCTCAATAAAATATTCGGTAATGACGGGCAGCTCCCTTGCAATTTCGATCACGGCATTTACTGCTGTTGGTGTCAGATAGCTTTCGATGATGTTTCGCTTTTCTTTTGCATCATAGATGGCTGCACCGTTGCTGGTAATGACATAGCGCAGAAAGGGGAGGTCTTTGATCGCCTGCGGCACGGTCCCGAAGGGGCGTCCTGTGGCGGGAACAAAGAAAACACCTGCTTCCTCCAGCTTTGTCAGTGCCTGATAAAGGCGGGGCGTGATCTCCTTATTCTGATTCAGCAGTGTGCCGTCCAGATCGGATGCCACCAGTTTGATATTTTTCATGTTTTTTCACCTGCCTGTTCTTCCTATTCTAACAGACAATAAAGGAAATAAGCAACTGAAAAGAGAAAGATGGAAAAGAAAAATAATATATGGGAAGATGACGGGAAAAAGGGAGCGGAATAAGGGCGGGGTATTGGTAAAATGCATGAAAGATGCGGTCTGTTTTTGGTATTTTGTACGAAAATGCATAAGGGGGAATTGACAGTCAAAAAAAGAGTTGTTATCATATTTTATATGCACGCTGGAAACGTTTCCAGTAACGTTTCCGGAATGCCTTGTTCTACAAAAGAAAAGAGGTGAGGCGGTTGACGATTAAGGATATTGCGGAGCGCTGCGGCGTATCTGTCAGCACGGTTTCAAGAGTATTGAACGGACATCCTGATGTAAGTGAGGCAGTCCGCCGAAAAGTGCTGCAGGTGGTGCAGGAGGTACATTATGTGCCGAATAACAGCGCCAGAGACCTGGTTCGGCCCCAGACCAATGCCATTGGCCTTGTGGTACGAGGGATCGGAAACCCCTTTTTCTCGAAGGTGATCCGCTCCATTGAAAAAGAAACGGAAAAATTCGGCTTTACCCTGATCTTTCATCAGATCTCCAGCGGAGAGGATGAACTGAGCGCAGGGGCAGGTCTGGTGCAGTCCAAAAAGCTCAGAGGGCTGATCCTTCTGGGAGGGCAGTTTGATTATACGGAGGAACAGATTGCAGTGCTGCGGGTGCCCTTTGTCTGCTGCTCCTATACCAACAGCTTTGGCGGGCTGAAGGAGGAGGTTTATTCCTCGGTTTCTATCAATGATGAGAAAGAGGCCTATCGGGCAGTGATGCAGCTGATTGGTCAGGGGCATCGCAAAATTGCGCTGGTTCTGGATTCCAAGAGAGATCATTCCATTTCCGAGCTGAGATATTACGGCTATCGAAAGGCACTGGAGGAAAGCGGAATCCCCTATGATGAGGGGCTTGTGGCAGAAACAGGCCGCTTTGATATGGAGGATGCGTATCATGCAGTTCGTCGGCTGATCGAAAAGAGAAATGATTTTACTGCATTGTTTGTGATTGCAGATTCTATGGCGGTGGCATCCATGAAGGCACTGGCTGATACAGGCCGACGTGTGCCGGAGGATTGCTCTGTGATCGCCATTGATGGGATACAGATGTCTGCCTATACAGTCCCTACGCTGACAACGCTGGTGCAGCCGGCGGAGGAAATGGGCGAGTGCGCTGTGCGTATTTTGCTGGATATGGTGGAAAACAATGCCAAAAACCGCCACTGTGAAATGAAAACGACCCTGCGGGCTGGCGGAACTGTAGCTTCCATTTGATTTTTGTACCCGAAAAACGGGTATAAAATATAAAAGAAAAATAAAAATAAAAAAATGAAAGGGAGATGTAACATGAAAAGATTTATTGCACTGATGATGTCTATGGTAATGTGTGCAGGTCTGGCTGCATGCGGCGGCTCTGACACATCCAGCGAAGACACAGCTTCTGTGTACTACCTGAACTTCAAACCGGAACAGGATGCACAGTGGCAGGAACTGGCAGCGGTTTATACAGAGGAAACAGGTGTACCTGTAACTGTTGTAACAGCAGCTTCCGGTGACTATGAAACAACACTGATGGCAGAAATGGGTAAATCCGCTGCTCCTACACTGTTCCAGGTAAACGGTCCTGTTGGTCTGAAAAACTGGGCAGATTACTGCTATGACCTGACAGGTACAGATGTACTGGGTCAGCTGACAAGCGATGCATTCGCACTGAAAACAGAAGACGGCGCTGTTGCAGGTATCGGTTATGTAATCGAATCCTACGGCATCATCGCAAACAAAGCACTGCTGGCAAAGGCTGGCTATGCAGTAGAGGATATTGCTTCCTTTGCTGATCTGAAGGCTGTTGCAGAAGACATTACAGCACGTCAGGCTGAACTGGGCTTCGCAGCATTCTCCTCCGCAGGTATGGATGGCTCCTCCGACTGGAGATTCAAAACACATCTGGCAAACCTGCCCATCTACTTTGAATATCAGGCAGACGGTATCTCCTCCACAGATGCAATCAAAGGCAGCTACCTGGACAACTACCGTGCAATGTGGGATCTGTACATCAACAACAGCACATGCAGCCCCGCTGAACTGTCTGCAAAAACAGGCGATGACTCCAGAAATGAATTCCTGGCAGGCGAAGCTGTATTCTTCCAGAATGGTTCCTGGGAATACGCAAACCTGGTTGGCGATGATTCCTTCACAGATGAAGATCTGGCTATGATTCCCATTTACTTCGGCGCTGGCGATGAAGCAAATCAGGGTCTGTGCACAGGTACAGAAAACTACTGGTGTGTAAACAGCACAGCATCTGAAGCTGACATTCAGGCTACACTGGATTTCATGAACTGGTGTGTAACAAGTGAAGTTGGTACAACAGCAATGTGCGGCGGCGAAGGTGCAATGCCTTCCGGCGAAAACGGCATGGGCTTTGTTATTCCTTTCCAGGCTGCAAAAGAATCCGCTAACGTATTTGTAAAACAGGATGCTGCAAACACAGCAGCAGGCAAACTGCCTGTATCCTGGAACTTTACAACAATGCCTTCCGAAGAATGGAAAAACGGCGTTGGTTCTGCACTGACAGCTTATGCTGCAGATCAGACAGATGAAAACTGGGCAGCAGTTGTTTCCGCATTTGTTGATGGCTGGGCAACAGAATATCAGCTGGCTAACGGCTGATACGGCGGCTGAAACGAATTCAGATTCGATAATTTGAATGGGGGAGCAGAGATGCTCTCCCATTTTTCGTATCTGTATGAGGAAAGATGCCGATACTGCATAGTAAGGCAGGTACGGCATCTGTGCAAGATATTTTTTCTGCCCGGACATTTTTGAACAAGAAACAGGAAATTTTAAAGAAAGCGAGATGAAATATAGTGGAAAAGGCCTTAAAGAAGTGGTTTCCGATTTTTGTGGCACCAACACTGGCTGCCTTCTGTGTAGGGTTTATCTGGCCCTTCATCCATGGTCTGTATCTTTCCTTCTGCCAGTTTACAACGGTAGATAATGCGAAATTTATAGGGATCAGCAACTATACCAAGGCACTGACAGATACTTCTTTCCTCGATTCCTTCTGGTTTACGGTTGCTTTTGTGATCGTGGCAACGCTGATCATCAATGTGACAGCCTTTGCCATCGCACTGGCACTGACAAAGGAGCTGAAGGGGACAAATATTTTCAGAACCGTATTTTTTATGCCAAACCTGATCGGCGGTATCGTGCTGGGTTATATCTGGCAGACTCTGTTTAATGCACTGCTGATGAAGATGGGCGAGCCTCTGCTGGCGCTGAATACACAGGCAGGCTACTGGGGTCTGATTATCCTGCTCAGCTGGCAGCAGATCGGTTATATGATGATCATTTATGTGGCAGGTCTGCAGAATGTACCTCCCGATCTGATGGAGGCTGCATCCATTGACGGTGCAACAAGCTGGCAGACTCTGTGGAAGGTAAAGCTGCCTATGGTTATGCCCTCTATCACCATCTGCCTCTTCCTTACCATCACAAATGCATTCAAGCTCTTTGACCAGAACCTGTCGCTGACAGCGGGGGATCCTGCCCATTCGACAGAAATGATGGCTCTGAATATTTATTATACATTCTATGCCCGTGCCGGTGCTGCATGGAAGGGTATCGGTCAGGCGAAAGCTGTTGTATTCTTTATTCTGGTTATCATCATTGGTTTGACACAGCTTCGTGCAACACGATCTAAGGAGGTGCAGCAGTAATGAACACAGCAAAAAAATCCATGTGGAGCACCATTGGTACAATATTCTTTTCCGTGATCTGTGTGCTTTATATGTATCCCATCGTTATGGTAGTGCTGAATTCCTTTAAAAAGGAAAAAGCGATCACCACAGCAACCACATTCCAGCCTCCCAACGGAGAAACCTTTGCAGGGCTGGATAACTATATCAATGCGCTGGGCGCACAGGGCTTTCTGGAAAGCTTCCTGTACAGTGCGTTTATCACAGTATCCTCCGTTGCACTGATCCTGCTTTGCTGTTCCATGTGCGCGTGGTACATCACAAGAGTAAATTCCAAGCTTTCCAAGCTGATCTATATGCTCTGTGCATTTTCCATGGTAGTTCCCTTCCAGATGGTTATGTTTACACTGTCTCAGACAGCAGACAGTCTGAATCTTTTCGGGCTGCGCTTCAACACACCCTGGACCATCTGCTTTATCTACCTTGGCTTTGGTGCGGGGCTGGCGGTATTCATGTTCTCCGGCTTTGTAAAATCCATTCCGCTGGAGCTGGAGGAAGCGGCGATGATCGATGGCTGTAACCCCCTGCAGACTTATTTCAAGGTGGTTTTCCCTCTGCTGAAGCCCACAATGATCTCTGTAGGCGTTCTGGAAACCATGTGGGTATGGAATGACTATCTGCTGCCCACTCTGGTTCTGGATATCAAGCAGTATCGAACCATCCCGATGCTGATCCAGTATTTCCGCGGCAGCTACGGACGCGTTGAAATGGGGCCTATGATGGCTTGTATCGTTATGACCGTTCTGCCTGTGGTTATCATTTATCTCTTAGGACAGAAGCATATCATCAAGGGCGTACTGGCCGGTGCTGTCAAAGGGTAAGGAGGAATGGCTATGGAAAGAAGTTCCGGCATTTTGCTGCCGATTTCCGCACTGCCTTCCCCTTATGGTATCGGTACGCTGGGAAAGGCTGCGTATGCCTTTGTTGATGAACTGGTAAGGGCAGAGCAGCGCTGGTGGCAGATCCTGCCTGTAGGGCCTACCAGCTACGGCGATTCTCCCTATCAGAGCTTTTCTACCTTTGCAGGCAATCCCTATTTTATTGATCTGGAAACCCTTTGCGAGGAAGGGCTTCTGGAAAAGGCAGAGATCGAGGCTGTTGATTGGGGCAGTGATCCTGCAAAAGTAGATTATGAAAAAATATATAATGGTCGTTTTGTTCTGCTGGAAAAGGCAAAACAGCGTGGCTGGGAAAAGGCAGCGGAAGAGATCAGAGCATTTGCAGAAGAAAATAAAAGCTGGCTTCCCGATTATGCCCTTTATATGGCACTGAAACGCCATTTCGGCATGAAGGCGTGGACCCAGTGGGAGGACGCGGATATCCGCCTGCGGGAAAAAGGGGCAGTGGAAGCATATCGGGAGAAGCTGGCCGATGAGATAGAATTGTTCATTTATATCCAGTATCTGTTTTTCAAACAGTGGGATGCCCTTCGTACCTATGCGAAGGAGCAGAATATCGGTATTATCGGAGATATGCCGATTTATGTGGCAATGGATTCTGCCGATGTGTGGGCAGAGCCCCATTGGTTTCAGCTGGATGAAAAAAATGTGCCCTATGAGGTGGCAGGCGTTCCGCCGGATTACTTTACGGCGGACGGACAGCTTTGGGGCAATCCCCTCTATGACTGGGATGCCATGAAGCAGGATGGCTACGGCTGGTGGGTAAGACGCATTGCGGGAGCGGAAAAGCTGTATGATGTGATCCGCATCGACCATTTCCGTGGTCTGGAAAGCTATTGGGCGGTGCCCTATGGCGATACCCATGCAAGAAACGGGCATTGGGTGAAGGGTCCGGGGATGGAGCTGATCTCCGTCCTGAAGGAGAATTTCCCGCAGGTGGCATTTATTGCAGAGGATCTGGGCTATCTGACGGAAGAGGTAAAGCAGCTGCTGAAGGATTCCGGCTTCCCCGGTATGAAGGTGCTGGAATTCGCCTTTGATTCCAGAGAACCCAGTGACTATCTGCCGCATACTTACACCCCTCACTGCGTATGCTATGTTGGTACCCATGATAATGAAACGGTAATGGCATGGAAGGATGCCGCTGCCCCCGAGGATATTGCCATGGCAAGAACATACCTCGGTCTGAATGAGGAAGAGGGCTTCCACTGGGGCATCATCCGTGGCGGCATGGGCTCCGTTGCAGAGCTGTTTGTGACCCAGATGCAGGATTTCCTTGCCCTTGGTGCAGAGGCTCGGATGAATGTACCCAGTAAGCTGGGCGGCAACTGGCAGTGGCGGCTGAAAGAGGGACAGATTACGAAAGATTTGATCGAAAGGATCGCCGATATGACTCGGCTTTATGGAAGGAGCAGGAAAAAATGGCAAGCGTAACGCTGAAAAATATAATGAAGATTTATCCTCATGCACAGAAGCAGAAAAAGAAAAAAGGCGAGCCCGAAAAGAAATCCAATCTGAAGATCACAGAAAAAGGTGTGATCGCAGTAGAGGATTTTAATCTGGATATCGCAGATAAGGAATTCATCGTTCTGGTTGGCCCCTCCGGCTGCGGCAAATCCACTACTCTGCGTATGGTTGCCGGTCTGGAAGAGATCAGCGAAGGGGATCTTCTGATCGATGGCGTAAGAGTGAATGATGTATCTCCCAAAGACAGAGATATTGCTATGGTTTTCCAGAGCTATGCGCTGTATCCTCACATGACAGTATATGATAATATGGCATTTTCTCTGAAAATGAGAAAGCTGCCTAAGGAGGAGATCGATCAGAAGGTAAGAGAAGCAGCGGAAATTCTGGATATTACCCAGTATCTGGACAGAAAACCCAAAGCATTGTCCGGCGGTCAGCGCCAGCGTGTAGCCATCGGCCGTGCGATCGTAAGAAATCCCAAGGTTTTCCTGATGGACGAGCCTCTGTCCAATCTGGATGCGAAGCTGCGTAACCAGATGCGTGCAGAGATCATCAAGCTGCGTCAGAAGATCGATACCACATTTATCTATGTAACCCATGACCAGACAGAAGCGATGACACTGGGTGACAGAATCGTTATCATGCGTGACGGTGTTGTACAGCAGATCGGTACACCACAGGAAGTATTCGACCACCCTGCAAATAAATTCGTAGCAGGCTTTATCGGTATGCCTCAGATGAACTTCTATGATGCAGAGCTGGTAAAAGAGGGCGGCAAATACGCTGTTGTTCTGGATGGTGCAAAGGTATTCCTGTCTGATGACAAGCAGGCAAATCTGGAACAGAAGGGTGTACAGCCTCAGGCGGTTACACTGGGGGTACGTCCTGAGCATCTGCTGCTGAAGGGTGATGCAGCACAGATGATCCATGGTAAGGTAGATGTAAGCGAAATGATGGGCTCTGCCATCCACCTTCATGTGGATGCCTGCGGTCAGGATTCCATCATGATCGTACAGATGAATGATATTCAGGATGAAAATCTGGATTTCTCCATCGGTGCGGCAGTATCCTTTACCTTCCGCGGTAAAAATGTAAATATTTTCGATAAGGAAACAGAACGGAATCTTGAATTCTGATCAATGGGAAACAAGGAAGCCTGCAGACTGTATTTCAGTCTGCGGGCTCTTCTTTTTGTGGAAAAAAGGAGACAGATATGATATGCTGAAAAAAGAATGGAGGGATGAACAATGGTTTTTACACCATTTCAGATCAGAGAACTGGAATTGAAAAATCGCTGGATCATGCTGGCGATGCATACAGGCTTTGCAGAAGGCAATGCCCTGACAGAACGGGATTATGCTTATTATGAAGAAAGAGCCAAGGGCGGTGCGGCTGCGGTGACCTGCCTGCTGGCAGTCAATCAGGCGGGTGCGTTAAAGGGGATGTATGATGCGGAAACGGTGGATCGGGACAGCCTGAAGGTTCTGGCAGACCGTATCCATGCCCATGACTGCAAGCTCATTGTGCAGCTGTTCCACTGCGGCAGAAATGAAAGCGAACGCAATCATGGAGACAGACCACTGCTGGCACCCTCTGTGGTAACTTCTCCCATTTTCAGAGCGGAACCCAAGGAGATGACAGAGGAGGATCTGCAGAAAACAAAGAAAGACTTTGCGGATGCAGCGGCTTTGTGCAAGCAGATCGGTGCGGATCTGATTGAGGTCAGTGCTTCTGCAGGATATCTGCTTTCGGAATTTTTCTCTCCCATTACAAATCTGAGGGAGGATGCATATGGTTTTCAGAATGAAAACGGCATGAGATTCCCTATAGAAGTGCTGGAGGAAATAAGAAAGACGGTAGGAGCATATCCGATGCTGGTGAAGGTTTCCGCTGCACAGATGGTGGAAGGCGGCTACGAACTGGCGGATATGGTGCGCTTCTGTAAAAAAGCAGAGGATGCCGGTCTGGTGGATGGTGTAACGGTGACCGGGGGATGGCATGAATCTCCCATTGAGCAGATTTCCTATCATGTGGCGAAGGGGGCTTATGCACCCTTTGCAGGTGTGATGAAGAAATACCTTTCTGTGCCTGTGATCGCCTGCAATCGGATTCAGGATGAAGAGACAGCGGAGCGTATTCTGGCAGAAGGCTGCTGTGATTTCTGCGGTACGGCAAGAGCGTTTCTGGCTGATCCTGCGTTTGCCAATAAAATAAAGGAAGGAAAGCCCTATCTGCCCTGTCAGGGCTGTAATAAGTGTATTGCGGCGGTGCTGAAGGGAGAAGAGGTTTTCTGTGCCTTCAACCCCGAAGCGGGTAAAGAGCACTTTGAAAATCAGCGCAGAAAAATTGCCACCAGAAAGGAATGTGTGGTCGTTGGCGGCGGTCCCGCAGGCATGGAGGCAGCAAAAAAGGCGGCGGAAAGAGGCTTTAAAACAACGCTTCTCTGCAGGGAAAAGGAACTGGGCGGACAGCTTCGTCTGGCAGCACTGCCGCCGAAGAAAGGTGATCTGCTGAAATATATTGATTATATGCAGCATACACTGGAAGAGCTGGGCGTTACGATTCGGACAGAAACAGAAGGCACAAAAGAATTCATTGCAGAAAAGATGCCATATTTTACAGTGATCGCCACAGGCAGTCAGCCTGAAAAAATGGAAATCGAAGGGGTGCCTGCTGAAAAATACTTTACCGCACAGGAGATTTTGCAGATGGAGGAAGCAAAGGTTCTGGAGCTTCTGGAGGGGGAAGGTGTGATCCTCGGCGGCGGTGCAGTAGGTCTGGAAACAGCGGCATATATGATGGATAAGATTGCAGTGAAAGAGGATGAATATAAGCTCAAGATTATTGATAAAGCAAAGAAAATGGGCATGGATATGGGTGCGATGGCAAAACCCCTTATGAATGAGCTGAAAAAGAAACAGGTCAGCTTCCTGACGACCACACAGCCTACGCTGATGGAAGGCAGAAAGCTGTATGTGAAG
>JAUNCB010000191.1 GCA_030526765.1 Bacillota bacterium | reverse complement strand
AAGAAAAACCGAAAGAACGCCCCTCTTTTCAGGTATTCTTTCGGTTTTAAAGCTTCTGTTTGCACACGCTCCATGCAGCCGCTTATACACGCAGATACTTACGGATGGAAGTCACACTGCCGATTACCCCCAGAATGATACCAAAGCTGATACCAAAGGGAATCAGGAATCCAAATACATCCCCTGTCAGACGGAACTGAACGAAGGTGATCATTGGCAGATACTCGAAAATAGCACTGGTGATCTTCGCATAGATCGGGAATCCGATCAGCAGCGGCACGATCGCCCCCATGAGACCAATGATGATACCTTCAATAATGAAGGGCCAGCGAATAAACCAGTCTGTCGCCCCCACATATTTCATAATATTGATCTCGATCCTTCTGTTTACAACAGAAATACGGATGGTATTCATAATAATCATAACAGAAATGACACCAAGGATCACCATGATCAGCACACTGGAAACACCGAAAATTCGGTTTGCCTTCATCAGAAGTTCTGTTTCTGTCTGACCGTGGCGCACATTATCGATCCCCTGTACCCCTTCCAGTTCATCCAATACCGCATTCTGGTTCTTGATGGAATCCAGCGATATCTGGAAGGAATGAGACAAAGGATTATTCTGCTCATCCAGACCAACGAAAATATCCTCATCAGCACCCCAGTCTCTTTTCAGTTCATCCAGCGCATCCGCCGGAGAAATATACTGTACATCCTCCACATGGGCAATGGCACCGATCTCTCTTTTCATCTGCTCGATTTCTTCCCCGGAAAGCTCTCCCTTCAGAAAGACAGAAATACCGATGGAGTCCTCCATCTGATCCAGCATATACTGCAGATTGCTTCCCACACAATAGGAAAAGGATAAAATAGAGATACAGGCCGCAACGGCAACCATGGAAGCCATGGTCATCAGCATATTCTTTTTCAGACCGCTGAGACTCTCTCTAAAAAAGTATTTGATCGTACTAGGCTTCATCGCTATAACCACCTTTTTCAATATCTCTCACAATGTGACCTTTCTTCAGCGTAACAACACGCTTCTGCATCGCATCTACGATATCTCTCGCATGGGTCGCCATAACAATGGTTGTACCGCGCTTATTGATATCATCCAGAAGCTGCATGATGCCGTCTGCTGTTTCCGGGTCCAGGTTACCCGTCGGTTCGTCACAGATGAGGATGGGCGGATTATTCACGATTGCTCTCGCCAGAGCAGTTCTCTGCTGCTCCCCGCCGGAAAGCTGTCCGGGATAGCTTCTGCCTTTTTTACCCAGCCCTACCAGAGAAAGCACCGCAGGAACATTTCTGCGGATGATCCGCCCGGGAGCCTCAATAACACGCATGGCAAAGGCTACATTTTCATATACGGATTTATTGGGCAGCAAACGGAAATCCTGAAACACTACGCCCAGATTGCGGCGCAGATAAGGAATCTGCTTTCTGCTCAGCTCATTGGTTTTTACTCTATTGATGATGATATCCCCCTCTGTCGGATCCAGTTCCTTCAGAAGCAGCTTCATCAGCGTGGATTTGCCGGAACCACTGGAGCCGACAATAAATACAAATTCACCTTTTTTAATATGCAGGTTGATGCCTTCCACACCGACAGAGCCATTGGGATATACCTTTGTTACGTTATTCAGATGGATCACAACGTATCTCCCTCTTTCTATCTATAATCAGAAATTTGATTTCTTTGTTTTCTTTCACAACAACATATTATATCACATCCTTCTTCCACAAACAAGTGCAAGAATCGACAGAACCGCTTCCTTTTTCATTAAAATCCTATTAAATTCCTCAAAAAACAAAAAGGGCGAAAATTCGCCCTTTTTCTCATATAGAATAATTGTTTCTTTTTTAATATGCCATTTTATCCATATACATCATATATTTGCTGACCATCAGTGTGATCTTGAAGATAATGGCATCATCAAAGTTGCGCAGATCCAGCCCCGTCATCTTCTGCAGCTTATCCAGTCTGTAAACCAGTGTATTTCTGTGAATATAAAGCTGACGGCTGGTTTCGGAAACATTCAGATTGTTTTCGAAGAATTTATTGACTGTTGCCAGTGTTTCATCATCAAAATCATCCATTGTCAGTCCATGCAGCACTTCCTTGATGAACATACGGCACAGAGGCAGGGGAAGCTGATAGATCAGACGACCGATACCCAGCTTTTCATAATTCACGATAAACTTTTCATTTTCAAAGATCTTGCCTACCTCCAGAGCCATCTTCGCTTCCTTATAGGAACGGGAAACATCCTTCAGATCGCTCACGATGGTACCGCTGGAAATATATACATGGCTGTTTGTTTCTGCATTCAGCGTTTCTTCGATCACTTTTGCAATGCGGTCGATTTCCTCCGCTGCTTCTTTTTCCCGCAGCTCCTTCACCAGAATAATGCTGTGCTCGTCCACTGCTGTTACAAAATCCTTTGTTTTCGCAGGGAAAATGCTCCGCACGATTTCAACCACATTCATTTCCTTATCAATATTTGTTTCGATCAGATAAACGATACGATGCACATTATTTTCAATGTGCAGCTTTTTCGCACGGCTGTAAATATCCACCAGCAGCAGATTATCCAGCAGCAGATTTTTGATGAAATTATCCTTATCGTATCTTTCTTTATATGCCACCAGCAGGCTCTGGATCTGGAAGGCAGCGATCTTACCGATCTGATAGCCGCTTTCATCTTCCCCTTTCACCTGAATCACATATTCCGGCACACCGTTATCATAAATCTTGAAATACTGATACCCGAGGATCAGCTGGCTTTCCGCAGGAGAGCTGATAAAGTTTTCCACGGCATCGATCTGACGCCCGATCATATTTTCTTCAGTGGTGGCAATAACCTTGCCTTCCTTTTCCACAACGCTCAGTTCTTTTCTTGTGATGCTTTTCAGTCCGTCTATGGTGCTCTGTAAAATCTGATTGGAAATCATGTTATCACCTCAAAATCGCCCTTTTTCTGCTTCCAACCACCGGTCTCGTTTTGTGATTTTCCACTGTGTAAATTGCATAAAATCCGACTTTTTTAACCATATCAAAATTACCTAAACCTATTTTATAACAAAATGCTAAAAAAAGAAAGAGGTAAATGATAAAAAACAGTAAAAATTTCTCACAGACTTATTTTTCCATAAAAAGAGGAGCAGTTTTTTATGGAAACTGCCCCTGTTTTTTTATGGTTTCACAGAAATCACAAGCCTTTTTCTGCCAAATCCGACTGGCATTTTTACTTGTCAGAGAAGCACCTTCCCAAATCCTTCGAAATAATCCATCTCCAAAAAAGATGATTCCTGTAGATATTCTATAATAATACTTTCGCCTGTACAGACTTCTTTTTCGAAAAAAACACAAAGCCCCGCTTATTTCTGTCCCTTTGTTTTCAGAACTGTCAGCGCGAATACAGGCAGGCGCATCATCCGTTTCCA
>JAUNCB010000190.1 GCA_030526765.1 Bacillota bacterium | reverse complement strand
CCCATAATCGTTCACCTCAGAAAACAGGATAATACAATTCCCGTCTTTTTTCAATAAAAAAGGTCTGTACCTTTTGGTACAGACCTCAGATTATCATATCGATACGAATTAGATCACATAACCGTTTGCTTTCAGTGCAGCAACCATTTCTTCGTAGTGTGCTTTATTTCTTGTTTCTACTGTTACATCTACCACTACGTTAGATACAGCTACGCCTTTTGCTCTTCTGTTGTGTTCTACATCCAGAATGTTAGCGCCTGTTTCGGAGATGATCTGCAGCAGTTGGATCAGCTGACCGGGTTTATCTGCCATCATTACGGAGAATTCAGCGATTCTGCCGTTTTCCTGCAGACCCTTGTCGATGATTCTGTCCAGAACGTTTACGTCTACGTTACCGCCGGAAACCACGCATACTACGTTTTTGCCAGCCAGATCAACTTTGTTTGTCATAGCAGCCGCTACGGAAACAGCACCTGCGCCTTCTGCTACCATTTTGTGTTTTTCCAGCAGCATCAGGATTGCGGAAGCGATTTCAGCTTCTGTTACTGTTACAACGCCGTCAACATATTTCAGACAAGCTTCGAATGTCAGATCGCCGGGTTCTTTTACAGCGATACCGTCAGCCATTGTTGCAACGCTGGGCAGTTTTTCGATTCTCTTGTGTTCGATGGACTGTTTCATGGAAGGAGCGCCTGCTGCCTGTACACCATATACTTTACAGTTGGGGTTGATTGCTTTTACTGCTGTTGCAATACCTGCGATCAGACCGCCGCCGCCGATGGGAACCAGAATTACTTCTGCTTCGGGCAGTTTTTCCAGAATTTCCAGACCTACTGTACCCTGACCGGCCATAACATATTCGTCATTGAAGGGGTGCAGGAATGTGTAGCCGAATTCTTTCTGCAGTTCCACTGCTTTTGCAGCAGCATCATCGTATACACCGGGAACCAGAACAACTTCTGCGCCGTAGCTCTTTGTTGCTTCCACTTTAGCCAGAGGTGCGCCTGCGGGCATGCAGATTGTAGCTTTGATGCCTTTTTTCTGTGCGGACAGTGCTACGCCCTGTGCATGGTTACCTGCGGAGCAAGCGATTACGCCTTTTGCTGCTTCTTCTTCTGTCAGGCTGTTTGTTTTTACAAAAGCACCTCTCAGCTTGAAGGAGCCTGTCAGCTGCATATTTTCACATTTGATAAATACGTTTGCATTGGGGTTGATGAAAGCGGATTCGTACATGGGTGTTACTCTTGCTACGCCTTCCAGTGTCTTTTTTGCTTCCTGAATCATTTCAAGTGTCAGCATGGTTTCTTCCTCCTGTTTCAATTACATTTCTTTTTGTCTTTATTTCAAGGACATTCGTTCATCCTTGTCTTTCTCTCGAATACAGGTAAATTATAGTCCTCCATTCTTTTTCCGTCAATGATTTTTTGCTTATTTTTTAACAGTTTTCTCGATTTTGTCAGATATTCCATGGATTCCACAGAGGATGTACATAACTCCATACATGATAAAATATACGGTTCTTCCTTGTGTGATTTTTCACAAAAAAGGGGAGTGCTGTAATCGCACTCCCGCCTGTTTTTTCTTATGCAGACTGATTTTTATTCCCCTTGCTGCCTTTGCGTTTACGCATCCGCTGCAGTGGTTCTCTGTTTTCATTATGCACATATTCCGGCTTCACATTCTCCGTCACCACAGCTTCTGTGATGATACAGCGTTCCACAGTGGTCTCTGTGGGGATCTCGTACATCACAGGGTTGATGAATTCCTCCATGATGGCACGCAGCCCACGGGCACCTGTTTCCCGCTCAATGGCCTTTCTTGCAATGGCTCTGAGGGCCTCCTCTTTAAATTCAAGGATCACATCATCCAGTGCAAAAAGGTATTCATACTGCTTGGTCAGTGCGTTTTTCGGCTCTGTCAGAATATGCACAAAGGCATCCTCATCCAGATTATCCAGTGTCACCACTACGGGCAGTCGTCCGATGAATTCGGGGATCAGACCGTATTTCAGCAGATCCTGCGGCATAAGGCTTCTTAACAGCTCATCCGCTGTTTTGTCCAGCTTGCTCTGGGCCTCTGCCCCAAAGCCGATCACCTTATGGCCCATACGGCTCTGGATGATCTTTTCGATGCCGCCGAAGGCACCGCCGCAGATGAAGAGGATATTTGTGGTATCGATCTGCAGGAATTCCTGATGGGGGTGCTTTCTGCCGCCCTGCGGAGGCACGCTTGCCACAGTTCCCTCCAGAATTTTCAGCAGTGCCTGCTGTACGCCTTCCCCGCTGACATCCCTTGTGATGGATACGTTTTCGCTTTTCTTTGTGATCTTATCGATCTCATCAATATAGATGATCCCGCGCTCTGCCCGTTCAATATCGTAGTCTGCCGCCTGAATCAGCTTCAGCAGGATATTTTCCACATCCTCGCCCACATAGCCCGCTTCTGTCAGGGATGTGGCATCGGCAATGGCAAAGGGTACATTCAGCACCCGTGCCAGTGTCTGCGCCAGCAGGGTCTTCCCTGTCCCTGTGGGGCCAACCAGCAGAATATTGCTCTTCTGCAGCTCCACATCGTCTGCCTTTGCATCCATGAAAATACGCTTATAGTGATTGTAAACGGCAACAGCCAGTGCCTGCTTTGCTCTGTCCTGTCCCACTACATATTCATCCAGCGTTTCCTTGATCTCCTTGGGCTTGGGCACCTTGAAATTCTCGTCTCTGTCCGCCAGTACATCATATTCCTCATCAATGATATCGGCACACAGATCAATGCATTCGTCACAGATATAGACATTGGGCCCTGCGATCAGCTTTTTCACCTGATCCTGCGTTTTGCCGCAGAAGGAACAGCGCAGCTTATTCATATCTTCCGTTTTCCCTGCCATTTATCATTTCTCCTTTGCCTGCGGTTTTGTAATAACAGCATCGATCAGGCCGTAAGCCTTTGCTTCCTCTGCAGTCATAAAGTTATCCCGTTCTGTATCCCGTTCCACTTCCTCCACAGGCTTGCCTGTGTTTTCTGCCAGAATTTTGTTCAGCTTCTGCTTGGTGCGCAGGATATTTTCCGCATGGATGCAGATATCTGTTGCCTGCCCTCTTGCGCCGCCGCTGGGCTGATGGATCATCACTTCCGCATTGGGCAGTGCATAGCGTTTGCCCTTTGCGCCCCCTGCCAGCAGGAATGCGCCCATGCTTGCCGCCATACCAATACAGATGGTGGATACATCGGGCTTGATATACTGCATGGTATCATAGATCGCCATACCGGCTGTTACGGAACCGCCGGGGCTGTTGATGTAAAGGTTGATATCCTTATCAGGATCTTCTGCCGCAAGGAAGAGCAGCTGTGCCACCACAAGGCTTGCTGTCACATCATTTACCTCTTCCCCCAGGAAGATGATTCTATCCTTCAGCAGTCTGGAATAAATATCATACGAGCGTTCCCCTCGATTGGTCTGCTCCACCA
>JAUNCB010000009.1:2336-13153 GCA_030526765.1 Bacillota bacterium | reverse complement strand
TACCGATCAGCTCTGCGCCGCTTTCTATTAATAATGCAAAGAGTTCCCTTTTCAGTTTTTCCATTATGCTCACCTCTGATAAAAAAGCATCTTCCCTGGGGAAGATGCTTTCCATGCTTTTCAGACCTTCCGTTCAGGGTCTGCCCTGTCGGTAGGGTTCACGTTTCTTTAAAGCGCAGACGCAGTGTTCCTGCGTCAAAGGGCTTTATTTTGTCTTACCCAGATAAGCCTGCTTGATCTCTTCGTTTGCCAGCAGCTCTGCGCCGGTGCCCTCCATGGTGATGGTGCCTGTTTCGATAACATAGGCTTTATGGGCAACCTTCAGTGCCATATTCGCATTCTGTTCGATCAGCAGAACGGTGATGCCCTCTTTATTGATGGTCTGGATGATTTTGAAAATATCCTTTACCACCAGAGGCGCAAGACCCAGAGAGGGTTCGTCCATCATGATAACCTTGGGCTTACTCATCAGCGCACGGCCTACTGCCAGCATCTGCTGTTCCCCGCCGGAGAGGGTGCCTGCCATCTGCCATTCTCTTTCCTTCAGACGAGGGAAGAGGGAATAGATGTAATCCAGATCCTCCTGCAGGTTATCCTTTCTCAGATAAGCACCGATCTTCAGATTTTCCAGTACGGTCAGATTGGGGAATACCCTTCTGCCCTCGGGTACCAGTGTGATACCCATGGAAACGATCTGATCGGGGGTTTTGCCTACGATCTCCTGCCCGTTATAGAGGATGGAAGCCTGTTTGGGCTTTACCAGACCGGAGATGGATTTCAGTGTGGTGGATTTACCTGCACCGTTGGCGCCGATCAGGGTAACGATCTCGCCTTCGGGTACGATCATATCGATCCCTTTTACGGCTTCGATCCCGCCGTAGGAAACCACCAGATTTTTGATCTCAAGAATATTACTCATCGTCAGCCACCCCCAAATATGCGTCGATAACACGCTGGTCATTCTGAATTTCAGCAGGAGTGCCGTTGGCGATCTGCTTACCAAAGTCGATAACATAGATCCAGTCGGAAATATCCATAACCAGATTCATGTGATGCTCGATCATAAAGATCGTCAGCTTGAATTTATCGCGGATATCCCGAATGAAGGCGGTCAGCTCATCTGTTTCCTGGGGATTCAGACCTGCTGCAGGTTCGTCCAGCAGAAGGAGTGAGGGCTCTGTTGCCAGTGCACGGGCGATCTCCAGATGTCTCTGCTTGCCGTAGGGCAGGGAGGATGCGATCTCATCCTTAACTTCGTACAGATCGAGGATCTTCAGAAGCTCCAGAGAATCCTCCTTCATTTTCTGTTCTTCCTTCCAGTTCAGACGGAAGGTGTCAGCGAAAATATTTGCCTTCATTCTCATGTGCTTGGCAATGAGAACGTTTTCCAGTACAGTCAGCTCCTTGAACAGACGGATATTCTGGAAGGTACGGGCAATACCCATTTTTGTGATCTTATCGGGGGTAGGTTCGATGGATTTTTTATAAACCCCTTTATTTTCCCCTGCATAAAGCTTTTCCATTTTCCCCTTGGGGTAGTTGGAAATGATCGTTTTGTCGTGGAATCTTACTTCGCCGTTGGTGGGCGCATAAACCCCTGTGATAACATTGAAGGCTGTTGTTTTGCCTGCGCCGTTGGGGCCGATCAGAGAAACGATCTCCCCTTCTCTTACCTTCAGCGTGAGGTTATTTACGGCAACGACACCGCCAAACTGCATGGTTACATCCTTTACATTCAGAATGGTCTTTTTCTCACTCATTGCCTTCACCTCCTGTGCTGCCTGCTTCCTTTTTCTCCAGCCGTTTCAGCAGGAAATTCCAGTTGAACTCTCTGGTGCCCATGATGCCCTTACGGAAGAACAGTACAACAACCATCAGGATCACGGAGAATACAACCATACGGAAGCCTGTCTTGAACAGAGGGATCTGTATGCCTGCAATGATGAGGGGCTGATCCAGGAAGCGCAGCCACCATTCTCTTGCCGCAATAACAAGGAAGGAGGAGATGATGCTGCCTGTCAGTGAGCCCATGCCGCCGATTACGACGATCAGCAGGATATTATAAGTCAGTGTTACATTGAAGGTGGTGGATGTGATGGCACCCATATACATTGCCATCAGTGCGCCGCCTACACCGGCAAAGAAGGAGCTGATGATAAAGGACATCTGCTTATGCTTTGCCAGATTGATGCCCATTGCTTCCGCCGCGATCTCATCCTCACGAATGGCCTTGAAGGCTCTGCCGTAGGAGGAGTTGATGAGCAGCCATACAATAAAGATACAAACGGCTACTACGATGAAGGGGAAGAAGAAATTGGGGAATTTGGGAATGAGCTTCAGACCCAGAGAGCCGTTTGTGATGCGGTTCAGAGGGGAGGAGCCCACAACGATTCTTACGATTTCCGCAAAGCCCAGAGTGGCAATGGCAAAATAGTCGCTCTTCAGACGCAGTACGGGTGCGCCGATGAGCCCCGCCATCAGTGCGCAGACCAGACCTGCTACCACCAGAGCCAGCACGATGGGCAATTCGATATTTGCCAGCCAGTCAGCCACGCCATAGAGGTAGTATACCCCGGGGCGCTGTGCTGCGGGGATGGTGAAGATGGCGAATACATAAGCACCCAGAGCCATGAAGCCTGCCTGTCCCAGAGAGAACAGACCGGTAAAGCCGTTCAGAAGGTTCATGGAAACGGCAACCAGTGCATAAATGGCACCCAGCTGCAGAACGGTACGCAGCATGGCTGTATTGGATGTGGTGGCATATACGCCAAAGAGAGCGGCTGCCAGTACGGCAACGCCGATGATGGAAAGCATGATAGAAAGCTTCTGTTTTTTCTGTTCTGTCATTTCGATCACCCGCCCCCTTATACTTTTTCCGTGATCTTTTCGCCGAAGAGCCCTGTGGGCTTAAACAGCAGAACAACGATCAGCAGGATAAATGTGAATACGTCAGAAAATTCGGAATAACCCGCAGCTTTGATGAAGGTTTCGGAAAGACCGATGACAAAGCCGCCCAGCATTGCGCCGGGAATGGAACCGATACCGCCGAATACCGCAGCGATGAAGCATTTTGTGCCGGGCAGGGAGCCTACCAGAGGGTATACGGAGGGTCTGGGTGTGAAATACAGGATGGAACCAACCGCTGCCAGGAAACAGCCGATCACGAAGGTGAAGCTGATGACACGGTTGATCTTGATACCCATCAGCTGGCTGGTTTCAAAGTCCTTGGAAACAGCACGCATTGCCATACCGATCTTGGTGTGGTTGATCAGCTGCATCAGAAGGAATACGAATACCAGTGTCAGAATGGGTGTGATAAAGGTAACCACGGATGTGGAGATGCTGCCCAGCTGAATGGTTTTTGTCAGAAAACCGATGGAAGGATAGCCCTTGGGCAGTGCGGAGAACAGGTATGTAGCCAGATTCTGCAGCAGGTAGGAAACACCGATGGCAGAGATCATGATGGACATACGGGGTGCGCTTCTTAAGGGCTTATAGGCTACACGCTCGATGACAACGCCCAGAAGGACGGTGGCAGCCAGCACGATGCCGATGGATACATACCAGGGCAGCATAAAATCTACCATTGCGAAGATCATGAAGTATGCAGCCATCATAAAGATGTCGCCGTGGGCAAAGTTGATCAGACGCAGAATGCCGTAAACCATGGTGTAGCCAATGGCGATCAGAGCATAGATGCCGCCGATGGAAATGCCCGCCAGACAATATTGTAGGAATGCAGTGGATGTCATGAATATACCTCCTGACATAAATTTTTTTCTGAAACCGACTTGGAAAGAGCCAAAAGGGTTTTTGGATCTTTCCAAGCCGATTTGACAGGGTTTTCTTCTGTGTTTACAGAAGAAAAAGCGGCGGGAGAATACCCCGCCGCAAAAGATTGCAAAGCCTTTGAGGACGAACCTCTGCAAGGATCGGATTATTCTGCTGTTTCGTCCATCTGTTTCTTCACGAATGTGAATTTGCCGTCTACTACCTGTTTCAGGTAAGCGGCGTCTTTGTTAGCGTCGCCGTTTTCGTCGAAGCTGATGTTGCCTGTTACACCGGAAAAGCTTACGCCAACCAGAGCATCACGCAGGTTTACGCTTGTCAGGTCGCCTTCAACGCCGTCCAGAGCTTTCAGACCTTCAACCATGGACATGTAAGCATCGTAACCCAGAGCGGATACTGCTGCAACACCGTCTGTGCCGCCGTTCAGAGTGATTCTCTGAGAATCTTCGTTCAGGTATGCTTTGAAGCCTGTTACGAAATCTTTTGCCAGAGGTGTGGATTCGTCGTTTTCATCAAAGAATGTGGAGAATACAACGCCTTCTGCTGCAGAGCCTGCTGCCATAACGATGGATTCGTTTTCCCATGTATCGGAAGCGATGATCTGTGCTGTTACGCCGTTAGCCTGAGCCTGAGGCAGGATCAGTGTTGCTGTAGCGATGGAAGAAGGAATGAATACTACTTCTGCGCCGGATTCCTTAACGCTTGTCAGGATCGCATTGAAATCGGATTCGTTTGTCTGGTATGTTTCGTCAGCAACGATTGTGCCGCCCAGAGATTCGAAAGCCTGTTTGAAGTATGCAGCCAGACCTGTGGAGTAGTCATCGCCGTTCTGGCTGATCACAGCTGCTGTTTTGTAGCCCTGATCTACTGCTGCATAGGAAGCCATTACTGTGCCCTGGAAGGGATCCAGGAAGCATGTTCTGAAGTAGAAATCATTGCCCAGTGTTACCTGAGGGTTTGTGCAGGAGCAGCCGATTGCGGGAACGCCTGCTTCAGCAAATGTCTGACCAGCTGCGATGGAAACGCCGGAGCCATAGGAGCCCAGAACGCCAACAACGCCGGAGGAGATCAGAGACTGTGCAGCTGTAACTGCTGCTGTTTTGTCGGACTGGTTGTCAACTTCTACCAGTTCGATGTTGTATGTTGTGCCGTTGATATCAACTGTGGGCGCAACTGTGTTTGCGTAACGGATACCCAGAACTTCCTGCATACCGCCGCCGCCGTTTTCACCTGTTGTGGGTTCGAAAACGCCGATTTTGATTGTGTCGCCGCTGATGGCTGTGCCGGCTGTTGCAGCAGAATCTGCAGCAGGTTCAGAGGAGCCGCCGCAAGCTGCCAGAGACAGAGTCATGACAGAAGCAAGTGCCAAAGCAATAAATTTTTTCATTTTTACAACCTCCCAAAAATGGTTCCGGAAAGCATCCAACCGGAAAGTGTCGTTTTTTGTTGAGTGGCGTTATTCCTCGCACAAATGTGCTTCAGTGAAGAACAGATGCTTTTGCCATCATTCAAAATATACCATAAAATCACAAGGGAAGCAACAAGATACCGTCATTTTTACATCATTCCGGAAATAAAAATTGCGGGAAACATGAAAAAAAGACAGAAATTTACGCTTGCGTGTAAAGGAAATGTAACGATTGTTTTATTTATTGACTCCCCTTGAAAAAAGACTAGGAAAGGGTCTTACAAAATGATATAATATATTAATTTATAATAAGGATAAAAGTGTGTTAAGGGGGAGATTTTTTGAGCAGAGCAGATGAAATTTTCAAGGCAAATTGCCGCCAGATACTGGAGCATGGATTTTCTACGGAAAATGAGATCGTTCGTGCCAGATGGGAGGACGGTGCGCCTGCCCATACCGTAAAGACCTTCGGGGTTGTGAACCGCTATAACCTGCAGGAGGAATTCCCGATGATGACCCTGCGCTATACCAACTGGAAGAATGCCATTGACGAGATCCTCTGGATCTGGCAGAAAAAATCCAACAGGGTATCGGAGCTGGGCAGCCATATCTGGGATCAGTGGGCAAATGAGGAAGGCACCATCGGCAAGGCTTACGGCTATCAGCTGGGGGTAAAATACAAATTTAAGCACGGAGAAATGGATCAGGTGGATAATGTGCTGTGGCAGCTGAAAAATACTCCTGCATCCAGACGTATCATGACAAATATCTATAATTTTGCGGACCTGACAGAGATGGGACTGGAGCCCTGTGCCTACAGCATGACCTTTAATGTAACAGGCAATAAGCTCAACGGCATCCTGAATCAGCGTTCTCAGGATACACTGGTGGCAAATAACTGGAATGTGGTGCAGTATTCTGCCCTGCTGATGATGTTTGCGCAGGTGAGCGGACTGGAACCGGGAGAATTTGTTCATGTCATCTCCGATATGCATATTTATGACAGACACATTGAGATGGTAAAGGAAATGCTGGAAAGAGAGCCCCTGCCTGCACCAAAGGTAAGACTGAATCCTGAAGTCAGGGATTTCTATGCATTCACAGTGGAGGATTTTATTGTAGAGGATTATGTATACCATAAATCTCTGGGCAGGATCCCTGTTGCGGAATAAGGAGGGGAAGAGATGAACCTGATTGTAGCGGTGGATGAAAAATGGGGTATCGGCAGGGATGGTGACCTGCTGCAGCGAATTTCTGCGGACATGAAATATTTTCGGGAGAAAACCACCGGAAATGTTATGGTGATGGGAAGAAAAACGCTGGAATCCTTCCCCAACAAGAAGCCCTTGCCCAACAGGGTGAATATTGTGCTGACGGCAAATAAAGCCTATGAAGCAGAAGGGGTCGTGCTGTGCCATGATATGGCAGATTTGCCTGAGGTGCTGAAAGGATACAGCGACAAAGAAATTTTTATAGTCGGCGGCGGCAGCATTTATGCGCAGCTTCTGCCTATGTGTAAACGGGCGTATGTAACAAAGATATGCAATACATATCCGGCGGATACCTTTTTTCCTGATTTGGATGCACACCCCGACTGGGTGCTTGCGGAAAAAGGGGAAGAACAGGAAGAAAACGGGATCCGATTCTCTTTTGATCTTTATGTGAGAAACGGAGGTTGATGAAAATGAAGGACGAGGATAAAAAATGGGAAGAACCCGAACAGTCGGCAGAACCTGCAGACGGCGCGGAGCTGGAGGATGTGGCAAGGCGCGTGGTGAAGGAAGAGCAGGAACGGTGGGAAACGGAAAACCGTAAGCGCAGACGCAGAAAAAGAGGATGGACGATCCTTGGTGTGATCGTTGTGATTCTGGCTCTGGGCGGGATCGGCCTGTCCAGTCTGCTTTCGACACTTCCTGATCCCATCGTTGTGAATGAGGAAACCATTCCGCTCCTTTCTCCCATTGATGAAGAGGCGGCTGCCAGAATCGACGCAATGGAAGGCTATGATCCGGAGGATACCTGGACATTCTATCTGTACTGGGTAGGCAGCGATCTGGAGGCGGGCACCAGCAATCAGCTTTCTGAGGTGGTAATGCAGATGATCGGGGAGGAAGTGCAGCAGATCAAGAAGGATGCTTCCTTGAAGCGGCAGACACAGCTGATGCAGCTGAGTGAAGAGATTGCGGCAGAGGGGCTGGAGCTTCCCTATACTCTGTTTGCACCCAGAAGCGATCTGAATGTGGCTGACAGCAGCGGCGGATCAGTCTATATTCAGGGGGATGCAACCAAAGACCTGCATGAATACATGAGCGTACCTCTGCCCGAAAATGTCAGATTTGTGATCCAGACCGGCGGCGCAGCGGCATGGGCGGATCCGATGATCAATCCCAACCGTACCCAGCGGTTCCTGCTGGATTCGGAAGGAATACGGGAAATCTATAACGGCCCCATCAGCAATATGGGGCATCCGGATACGCTGGCAGATTTTCTGGAATTTGCTGCGGAAGCATATCCTGCCGACCACGAGGTTGTGATTTTGTGGAATCATGGCGGCGGAGATTCCGGCTTTGGTGTTGACCAGATTCATGGAGGCGATCTCCTTACGCTTCCGGAGCTGAAAGAGGCATTTTCTGCGGCATTCCCTCTGGATCGGGAAAACCCTCCTCTGGAAATGATCTATTTTGCATGCTGTCTGATGTCCAATGCGGAAGCAATGGATTATCTGGAAGGAACAGCCAAATATATTGTAGCGGCGGAGGAAGTGACCATTACCTCTCCCGGTGCCTGCAGCGGATGGCTGGAGGAATTCCTGGAAAATACGGGGATCAACGGTGCCCAGCTGGGCAAGCTGATGATAGATAATTATATGAACGGCATCTTCCGCTTTGCGGAGGAATATTCCTGTCTGATGCCAACGACACTGAACCTGCTGGATATGCGCTATGCGGCAGATGTTTATGATGCCTACGGCGATTTTGCACAGGCGGCACTGAAGGCGCAGATCGAGGATCCCGCTGTGATCGGTCAGATCGCAGAGGCGGCATCTTCCTCCGTCTTTTTGGCAAATAACCACTATGCGCTCTATAATCTGATCGATTTGCCCCTGTTTATGGAAAATGCGGCAGAATATTTCCCTGAGGAAGCCAAGGCAGTCCTCGATGTGACAGAGAATGCGATGATGTATAAACGGGCTTCGGGCTATCTGAAGGATGCCGGCGGCATCTCCGTTTATTATCCGTACCATCTGGAAAGCAGTGCTTCTATCGATAAATGTCTGACATACATCCATGAGGTCAGCCATAATACGGATATCAATGCTATGTATTATTATAAAATGGCAGGCTGTATGAATGAAACCTATCAGAAGTATTGTGTGGATGCGGGCTATGGCGAAGCACAGACCCTGCGCTATGATGAGCTCTACCGTCTGCGGAATGCAGATGTGAAAACAGATGAAAAGGGCGATATGAGCCTGACTTTGACAGATCTGGAGGAAATCCTGCTGCAGGATGCGGTTTATGAGCTGATGATGGTAGATGCGGAGGAAGAACAGATCCTTTATCTGGGCGAGGATCGCTATGTGAACGTGGATGGGAAACAGGTACGCACGGAATTCCCTGCTGCATGGGTTTCCATAGACGGTGTTCCCTTTGCTCTGGAAATCATCAATACAGATGAGGAGAATATCCAGTATTGCACCATGGTTGAGTATCGTTCCAATTATGAAGAATTGATACTGAATTATAATTACGAAACGGCAGCGATGACCGTGATTGGTGTGCGGGAGCCCGAATCGCAGGCGGCAACGCTGAGCAGAGGAACAAAGCCTCTGGAGGAAGGAGAGAAGATCAGCCCTGTCTATAAGATCACAGATCTGGACGGCGGCGGAATTCTTTACGATACAGGAGATACCGTTCATTTTGAAGACGCCAATATGATTGCCAATACAACGCTGGAGGACGGCACCTATATCGCGCGGATCAAGCTGGAGGATATGCGAAGCGATCATTATTACAGCGAGCCTATCCGTCTGATCGTGGAAAACGGCAAGGTAACGGAAGCGATGGAGGAAAAAGAATACAGAGTGGTGGGATATCACTGATTCTGTCTGTTGCGGTCTGAAAAACGAAGGAAAGAAAAGAAGCCTTTGTTCCCAAGGGAATTCCGTTGGGAGCAAAGGCTTTTTTGTGCAGATTGTTCAGACGGTTTCCGGATGCAGGCCGGAAAAAGCGGTGCGGGGCATGGTGAGCAGGCGGAACATATCCTCCAGCTCGATCTCAAAATCAAGGATATCCAGATTTTCCCGCATTCTCTGAGGGGAGGAGGCTTTCGGCAGAGGCAGCACATTCTGCTGCAGGGCGAACCGCAGGCAGATCTGTGCAGGTGTTTTTCCGTATTTTTCTGCCAGCTCCAGAAGCAGAGGGGCATCCAATAGCGCTGCCCGCCCCAGAGGACTCCAGGCCTCTGCCTGTATGCCCTGATTCAGACAGAACTGAGCAGTGGCAGACTGGGTATACCCGGGATGGAATTCGATCTGATTCACCATGGGACGGGTATTGCAGTTTTTCAGAATATGCAGCAGGTGATGGGGCAGATGGTTGCTTACCCCGATGGCACGGACAGCCCCTTCCTCGTAGAGCCGCTCCAAAGCCCGCCATGTTTCCGTAAGAGCGGGCTTCCAGTCGGCATCGGGGGATGCCTGAGGCCAATGGATCAGGAAAAGATCCAGATAGGGCACACCCAGAGCCGCCAGAGATGCTTCAAAGCTATGGAGGGTGCTGTCGTACCCCAGCTCTGTTTTCCAGACCTTAGAGGTCAGAAAAAGTTCCCTTCGATGGATGGTGCATTCCCGCAATGCCTCTCCGATGATTTTTTCGTTCTGATAGACGGAAGCAGTATCCAGATGTCGGTAGCCTGCCTCCAGTGCAGAAAGGATGATTTCTTTTTGCTGTATTTTATAGGTGCCGAAGCCTGTAAAAGGCAGTTCCACCCCGTTTTCCAGCACAAACCCTGTTTCGCTGATCATGAGAATCCCTCCTTACTGCAGTCCCTTTTCCTGCAGGAGAGAAAGGGCAAGCTCCGTTAAATGGTCTTTGTTGTTTTTCGCTGGATCCTGCAGCACCATATCCAGCAGTGCAGAAAGGATCTCGCCCAGACCCTTGCCGTGGGGCGCACCCAGAGCCATCAGATCTTTTCCGGAAAGGGCCATTTCCTTCAGAGTCAGACAATCGCCGTCGGAGAGGATCTTTTCCAGAAGCGCCAGACTTTCCATGTGGGAAGAAGCGGGACGCAGAATGGCTTGAAGGGTCAGAAGGGAGCGGACGGCATCTGTACCGATCGTTCCTGTCAGCTTGCGGAGGGGGTAGGGCTCTGTAGGGACATCCTGCTTCAGATGCTCCAGAAGCAGGGATACGGTTTTAATGGTATGATTATCGCATTTCATGCCCTTCAGAAAGGCCTTTGCCTCTGTCGGGGTATAATCCTGCAGAACGATGCACCAGCGCAGGAGGATATCTCTGGGACAGCACTGTATTTCCGAGAGAAGCGCTTCCCTGCGCAGAGAGAGCCGTTCGGAGAGGAGCGGGTCGATCTCGGGAAGGAGACCGCCTTCCCATAAGAG
>JAUNCB010000009.1:0-2236 GCA_030526765.1 Bacillota bacterium | reverse complement strand
GGGTGATAGGCAATGGCATTCATGGTGAAATCACGGCGCAGCAGGTCTTCGGTCAGATTCTGGGTAAAGGAAACGGCATCGGGATGGCGGCAGTCGGCATATTCCCCGTCTACTCGATAGGTGGTCACCTCATAGTTTTCCTTATGGAGCACCACGGTGATGGTGCCGTGCTGGATCCCTGTGTCAAAGGTGCGGTCGAAAAGTGCTTTGGTTTCCTCCGGCAGGGCAGAGGTGGTGATATCCCAATCCTGAGGGATACGCCCGAGGATGGAATCCCGCACACAGCCGCCGACAATATATGCTTCATGGCCGCCTTCATTCAGTTTCTGCAGGATCAATGCCGCATCAGACGGCATCTGTACGTTATATTCAGACATGGAGAAGCCTCCTTTGTTTTTTTCTTTACAGTATTATAGCACAAAACGGGAAAAAGAAAAATGCTCCGCAGAGGGAGCATTTTCAGAGGGGAAGTATTTGTTTTTCTAAAAAACAGGTTGTTTTATTTCTTATCGTAGGGCTTGACGGTTACCGTCTCTTTTTCAAAGTCCAGGAAGATCTGGTAGGCATAATTATCCTCGCTGGTATCCCACACCTCTGCAAAGCGGGGGGTCACCTCAATGATGATTTCTGTATCCTCGTGGCTGTATTTATTGTAGCTGCCCCAGAGGTGCTTTTTGTAGCCTGCCTCAAACACTCTGCCGGGCTCTTCCACCACAAGGCCTTTATTTTCTGCACTGCCTTCGATCTGGATGCCGCCCCAGCACATAGCCACATTGGGATTCTGGAAAAGCTGCTGGGTCTTGCGGAAATTTTTGTCGGTTTTGAACCATACCTTATCATCGTAAAAAAGACAGCTTACATTTCTTACCATTACATAATCGTTTACACTGCTCGCCAGTGCCATGATTTTCCACTCGCCAAGCTGTTCCCACAGGATATGCTTTGCCTGTTCAAAGGTGAGATTTTTGTCCATACTGAAATTCATGATTTTACCACTCCTTCTTATGCTTTCGTATTTTCTGTTTTCGCTGCGCCTGTGCCGTTACCGTGCAGGATCGGGCTCAGCCGTTTATACAGTACCAGCGCACCAACGGAGTTGATGCCGCATTTGATCAGATTGAAGGGCAGCACGCCCAGAATCACAAAAGTAAAGGCATTCTGAACCATAGGGTTTACTTCTGCACACATCTGAATAAAATAATCCATTTCCTGTCCCATCAGAGCCATGTAGAAGGGGATGATGAGGTAGAGGTTGGTGAAGATGGCAAGGATGCTGCAGATCACAGAGCCCAGAGCCATGCCGCGGATGGCTGTTTTTCTGCTTTTGTTCCGATGATAGAGGATCACGGGAGGCAGCACATAGGCACAGCTGAGGATCACATTCTGGATCTCTCCGGTGAAGGCAGAGGAGGTACCCTCTGTTGCAAGCTTCAGCAGGATCTTGATCATGATGATGCAGAATGCCTGCAGGGGACCCATAGCAAAGCCGCCGATCAGCTCCACGATGCCGCACAGGTCAAAATTCATGAAGGGTGGCATAAAGGGCAGGGGAAAATCAACGTGCATCAGCACGCAGCAGATCGCCCCCAGCATAGCCATCATGGTCAGGTCACGGGTTTTGAATTTCTGTTTGGTTTTCATTGTTCATTCCTCCAGATTTTTAAGATTGTGAAAAGGTAGCATCTATCTTAACAAACCGTGGGAATTCTTCTTGATTGGTCATCGGTGCCGGCAGCTTATTCTGCAAAAAAAGCCCCCTGAAAAAACAGGGGGCATGCGTACAGCAAAATAAGCGCCTGTTCAGGGCGCAGAAAAAGACACGCAAAAAAGCGCACAGAAACACCTGAACAGCACTGATTTTCTTCTCTCATCCGGACTGTAACCGTCGGTTTCGGAATTTCACCGAATCAGCCCTGACATTAAAAACATCAGGGGTCGCGGACTTTCACCGCCGGTAGGGAATTTCACCCTGCCCCGAAGAATCACCATATATTTGTATCACTACCATAGCACAAAGGACAGATGTACGCAAGAGGGAATCGAAAAGAAATGGATAAAAGTTTCACAGAGTACTTTTTTTGAAAAATTGAAAGAAATTTTAAAATAAAGGTTGACAGAATGGTTTGTTAGTGCTAAACTCATTTTTGCAATTAAGACATGCGCCCTTAGCTCAGTTGGTAGAGCAACTGACTCTTAATCAGTGGGTCCAGGGTTCGAGTCCCTGAGGGCGCATCTT
>JAUNCB010000189.1 GCA_030526765.1 Bacillota bacterium | reverse complement strand
TTATTCTTTCCCTGCATGAAAAAAGCGGATATCTCCTTTCGGAGTATCCGCTTTCCTTTTGCGCTTTTATCGCTTTTATGTAGTTACTGTATCAGAATTTTTTTCTTGTCAGGAAATCAGGGATCTTGATTTCAGATTCGAAATCGTCCAGATCTGCAAATCTTCTTGCGGGACGCACTTCTTCCTCTTCTGCCTGTTCCACTGTTCTTTCTTCTGCTTTAGGTGCTTCTGCCTTCTTACTTTCAGGCACTGCCACTTCATGATCGCCCAGACCTGTTGCGATAACAGTTACCACAACCTCATCCACCAGTTCTTCATTGATAGATGTACCGAAGATGATTTCTGCATCGGGATCGATCGCTTCACGGATCAGTTCTGCTGCTTCATCTGTTTCCATCAGACCCAGATTTTCGTCGCCGCTGAAATTGATCAGGATATATTTTGCGCCTTCAATAGTTGTTTCCAGCAGAGGGCTCTGAATTGCCATTTTTGCTGCCAGTTCCGCTTTGTTTTCACCGCTTGCACGGCCAATACCCATGTGTGCAATACCTTTGTTTGCCATGATCGCACGAACGTCAGCAAAGTCCAGGTTGATGATACCGGGCTTGGAGATCAGATCTGCAATGCCCTGTACGCCCTGACGCAGGATCTCGTCTGCTTTACGGAATGCTTCTGTCAGTGTTGTTTTCTTATCGATGATGCTGAGCAGTCTCTGGTTGGGAATGATAACCAGTGTATCTACGTTCTTTTTCAGCTCGGAGATACCTTTTTCTGCATTTGCCATTCTCTTTTTGCCTTCAAAATTAAAGGGCTTTGTTACAACGCCGACTGTCAAAATGCCCAGTTCCTTGGAAATGGACGCAATGCGGGGAGCCGCACCTGTACCTGTGCCGCCGCCCATACCTGCTGTGATGAACACCATATCGGAGCCGCGCAGAGCCTGTGCGATCTCATCAGAGGTTTCATCTGCAGAGCGCTGACCGATCTCGGGGTTACCGCCTGCACCCAGACCCTTTGTCAGTTTTTCGCCGATCTGGATCTTTGTAGTGGATTTGGATTTGGACAGAGCCTGTCCGTCTGTATTGATAGAAATGAAATCAACGCCGTCCAGACCGTCCTCGATCATTCTGTCAACCGCATTGTTGCCGCCGCCGCCAACGCCAATTACTTTGATCTGTGCCATATTACTCATAGGGATATCAAATTCAAGCATGATAGTATCTCCTCCTAGTTTTATACCTAAAATTTATCACATTATATTATACACCAAAAAAAACAGGATTGCCATAGGAATTTACAAGTTTTCCGAATTATTTTTACTTTTTTCCTCTGAAAAGCCCCATTTCCGAAATTTATGCTTCTGCATTCTGCTCCGCCTTTTTTTCATTTTTATTCAGGATCCAGTGGCGGATGCTGCTGAAGTTATTGAACATTCTGGAGCCGTAAACCACGATCGCCGCAATGGAAAGATCGATGGAAAGACGGTTACCCAGAAAAATCAGCGCGATCGCCAGCACTGCATTGGACACAAAGCCCGTTGCAAAGACCTTCCAGCGGAAATTGTCCTGCATATTGGCATAGATGCCGCCCAGCAGAGAATCCAGACAGGCAAGGATGCCCATGGCAACGTAGCCGGAAAAGCCGTGGGGAAACACAATGCCGCTCATGATGCCGATCACGATACCTGCGATCAGACCAAGCAATGCTACCAACATTTTCATTCCTCCTCATCCATCGCCTTGAACAATGCCGACTGGGTATAGGCAGGCACTTCCACCTCTGCGTGCTTTGCTACATTGATCTCAATGCCCCAGGGAGAGAGGTGATCCACCACCCCGCCGGGAAAATACAGCGCACTGTGCAGAATATCCGCTTCGCCTGCAGCACGGATCTCAAAGGGTGCTGCCACACGCACACCATTGACCATTACAATAGAGCCTGCGCAGGTGATGGCACTCTGCTGCACCATGCGCTGACCATTGACGGAAACCGCCTTCGCCCCCGCTGCATACAGCTCATTGACCACCGAAAGCAGATCCTCCGCATGGACAAGATAGGCATTTCTGTCGCCGCCGCCCATGCTGCTGCTGTCATTCACGGTAACAATGACCCCTTCGCCGGAAACCACTGTCAGACCCGCAAATTCCATCAGCTGCTCCATTTCCGTATCCACTGCCCCCTCCTGATATTCCGCAAGGGTTTTCTCCAGTGCCTCATTCTGCTTCTGGAGCGCATCCCGCTCCGCCTGCATCTGATTCAGGGCAAGGGTAGCCTCGGAAAGACGCTGGTTTTCTGTTGTAATGCTCTGATGTTTTACTGTATTATACTGCACCCCGATAATAACGCCCAGAATCACACAGGTCGCCGTCAGGGCAGCAGAATATTGTTTTCGTATCATAAATGCTCTCCTTCATTCGGGAATCCTCCCGAAGATTTTCGCCGTTTCATCAGGTCAGATAGCGGAACACGACCATGCCGTTGGGCTTGTCCAGCTCACTCAGATCCAGTGTGCCTCTGTCCTCCTCGGGGATGGTTTTCATGATCTCTGCCATATAGCGGATCTTGGTGTCACCGTTTTCGATATTGCCCAGTATGATCTGCACCTGATTTACATAGGCATACACATTTTCCGCATTGGAAACATCGATCTCCACCACCAGATCCAGCAGCTCGTATTTTTCCATCATCTGAGAAAAATGCAGCACCACGGAAAGCGCCTCGGGATTTTCAACGGGAATGATCTCGCCCTTTGTAAAGCTGTCAAACTTCAGCCCCTTTACCATAGGCAGCGCATCCCTGCAGGCATCCTGTACATCCAGCACACGGCCTTCCTCGTCTATGTAAAGGTAGGCACCCATATAAGGCACATACCCTCTTACCTTTCGCTCGATCACATCGATCACAATGGTATCAGGCACACGGCAGGAAATCTTTGCATCCGCAATATACGGATCCTGCTCCAGAAGCTGTGCGGCCTTTCCCTTGCCGAAAAAGAGAATATTATCCCCTTCGGAAAGCCCGATCTTTTCGCAGAGCTGACCAACGGAATAATGGCTGTTTCCATTGGCATCGATATGCTTTGCCGCAAAAACGGGGGAAAGCAGAATGCCGATGACTGCCACCAGAGCCACCGCTCCGCCCATCAGGATCCGATGATCGATCCCTTTTTTTCTCACGGGCTTATGGTAGTATTCCAGTTCCTCCATCAGATCAATGTCCTCTATCTTATCTCTTGTTTTTTCTGTTTTTTTTCTGAACATATTTTTTCCTTTCTTCACTGCAGCCTGATATTGCCGCCCAAAAAAGAAAAGGCGTCTTCAATTTTTTCATAGCCCCGCTCCACATAAGCGGAACCATGCACAAGGCTTTCGCCCTCCGCCGCCAGCGCACCGCACAAAAGCGCAGCACCGCAGCGAAGATCCGCAGCAGAAACCTCCGCTCCGCGAAGCTTCTCCACACCACGGATCATGGCATTCCTGCCATGCAAAAAAATATCCGCTCCCATGGCACAAAGCC
>JAUNCB010000188.1 GCA_030526765.1 Bacillota bacterium | reverse complement strand
GCACAGGCGATTTCTGCTGTATCCAGTTCCATCACCCTCGCATAACGGGAAAAGATCTCTTTCAGTTCCTCTCCTGTCACCGCATCCTCGGGGCGGAAGGTACCGTCCTCATAACCAAACATCACATCAGTTTCATCAGCCCAGCAGATGGCAGTTCTTGCATCATGGGCATTTCCCACATCAATAAAGAAGCAATCGGGTTTCGCTGCAGGCCTGCCTGCCGCTGCCCAAAGGGCCTGTGCCAGCATACCGCGGGTCACTGTGGTATGCAGACCAAAGCTGCCGTCCTCCTGATTCTTCAGGATTCCGTTTTTCAGGCAGTACGCAACACTGTCATGATACCACTGATAAGCAGGGAAATCATAGGTTTTTCCCTCCAGTTTGCCATAGCAGGGCATAAATGCCTTATCCAGCGCCTCCAGCCATGTTTTCCCATTGGCACGCTTCACATCCAGTGTATTGATCATTACATCTCTGACATCCAGACGCTTACCCGTATCGGGGCTCATAATGGCCCCCACGGCACTGATCACATAATAATTTCCATCCACCTGACCCAGATAAATCATTTCATGGCCGGGAAAGCAAAGGGCTGCACCCAAAGGCAATGCATCCAGAATCAGCTTCTTTTCTTCGAGAGACATATTTGTCAGGTCGAGCTTTTCCATATTCATATTCCACTGCCAGTTGCCGTTTCTGGCAACCTCCAGACCAAAGCAGGAATAAACCGAGCGCACCATACCGGAGCAGTCCTCCGCATCCAGCATACCGCCCCAGCCATAGGTCTCTCCCAGCATCTTGAAGCTTACCATGGCAATGTTTTCCATCGTCAGAGGAAGATACCCCTCATGTACCGCCGCTGTTTCGGGGATTACTGCCATCTGCTTGGAATAGCTGCCATCCGCATTGCGCACAGGCAGATAAACCATGTGATTATGATAGGGCGAGCGGTTCCCCGCCCGCATATCCGCCGTTTTTTCTGTTACCAGCTCCAGTGCCGCACCCATGGTCAGCAATCTTTCGGAGGTTTCCGGTGTTTCATTGGAACGGGAAGTCCAAACCTTATTTCCATAGACCACCAGCAGCCTTTCACTGGGCAGATCCCATGCGGAAAGCCATTCCTCCCGACCGGCACACAGTGCCACATCCTCCACAGGCACCCAGCCGGAACAGCTTGCGATCCTTGCCTGATAATATTTCCCGTCTGCAGAGGTATGATAAATGAGCATGGGCTCATTCACAGGAACCGCACTCAGATCCTGATTATCGGAATCCCGATCCGCAGGGTCGTCCAGCAGCATCTTCTCACTGGGGAACACCCGCACCGTTGTACGATTCACCGCAACGCCATAACGCACAGGCATCTCCTCCGTTGCATGGGCGCACTGGGTATTTTTAATCATTTCTTCAAAGTATGCCCAGTCTGTTTTCTTTCCGTTTCCATCATAAGTCCAGCTCAGATAATATTGGGCATCGGCAGTGGAAGAAGATCGCAACGCAGCATTTTTTGCCACACCGTCATAGGTTTCTCCGCCTGTTTTCAGATCCATCACCATGGTTCCCTCTGCCATTGCCGTATCTTTATTGAAGGCCTGAATTTCCTCCGCCGTCAGAATCACATCCCGATAGCCTTCATGATAGTCCGCCCAGAAGGCTGCCTCCGACATTTCTGCCGTCACATGGGGCATATAGGTCACTGCCGCCATGGCAGGCTGTGCCGCAAGCATGGAAAATGCCAGCAGCGCACTGAGCATCCGTTTTCCCTTTCGCAACATTTCGCGCCCTCCTTCGATTTCTTCCATCAGCCCTTTTTCCCAAGCCCCAGACCAACTGCCACTGCGTGGTCATCCATCAGCTTTTTCAGTCTGTCCATCAGCCCCTGGGGCTTTTCTTCGCCCCGTTCTTCCATATGGTTTGCCTCTGCCACGGTACGGCAGGCATCCAGATAGCTTTCTGTCAGTTCACGAATCCTTCTGCTCATCTGCTCCATGATCTGCAGCACCCGTTCGGGATCCTCCGCAAAATATTCCTCCAGATCGTCCAGAGAGATGATCTCTACCTTTGTGCCGTTTTCCATTGCTACTGCTGTTGCGGAACGGGGATAGTTATCCACCAAGCCCATTTCACCAAAAAAATCACCATGTTCCAGCACAGTCAGGAGCTTTTCATCCCCCACAACATAATTGGCATAGATGCCCACCTTACCGATGTGGATATCGTACATCCAGCACTGTCTTTCTCCCTGATAGAAAATAACATCGCCCTTTTGATAGGTCTTGATGATCCTTCTTGCCTTTTCCATTTCCAATACCGCCTTTCTTATGTACACAGGGCTTTGCCCCGTTTTATCCTGTTTTTTTGCCGCTTATCCAAGCAGCCGTTTCAGCTCCTGATAGACCCTGCCCACAGGCAGACCCACCACATTGTAATAATCTCCTTCGATGCCCTTCACATGGATGGCAAAATCCCCCTGTATCCCATAGGCGCCCGCCTTATCCATAGGGTCGCCGCTGGCAACATATTTCTGCACATCCTCCCCAGAGATGGGATAAAGATACACATCCGTTTTTTCCGCAAAGGTGATGCATTCCTGCTTTTCCCCCACACGGAGAATGGTCACCCCCGTATATACCTGATGGCAGTCATCGGAGATGCTTTCCAGCATACGGCAGGCATCCGCCGCATCCTTTGGCTTACCCATGATCTCATTTCCTTTTGCCACAATGGTATCCGACCCGATGATGATGCAGTCCTCCTGCTGCAGCGCAGCGATCTCCTCCGCCTTCTGACGGGAAAGCTCCATCACTACCTCTGACGGAATGGTTTTTGTGATCCGTTCCTCTCCCTTTGCGGGCATGACCGAAAAGGAAAGGCCTGTTTTTTCCAGCAGCTCTCTTCTTCTGGGAGATGCCGAAGCCAGAATCAGTTTCATAATATCCTCCTCATTTCTTACGACTAGGAAAACTATACCACAAATCCGACCGCTGGGCTATGCCCAATCTATTGCGAAACAGCATTTTTCTATAGTATAATCAGAAAAAAGAGAAAAGGGAGGGAACCCTATGTTTTTAGATCATACGATTTATTTAGGTCTGGCAGGGGAGGAACGGATCTGTCTTCCTCTGGGTATGGCAAACCGCCACGGGCTGGTGGCAGGTGCCAGCGGTACCGGGAAAACCATCACCATGAAGGTTCTGGCAGAGTCCTTTGCGGATGCAGGCGTTCCTGTCTTTCTCTGCGATGCCAAGGGGGATGTTTCCGGCTTATGCGCCCCCGGCAGGCAGTCCGAAAGCATGGAAAAACGCATTGATACCTTTGGTATTCGTGATACCTTCACTTATAAGGGCTATCCCGTCACCTTCTGGGATATCTATCAGGAGGGCGGACACCCTGTTCGCATCACCGTGTCCGACATGGGGCCGGAATTATTGAGCCGCATTCTGGATCTGACCCCTGCGCAGGAGGGTGTTATGAATATCCTCTTCCGCATTGCCGATGATAAAGGGCTGAAGCTTATCGA
>JAUNCB010000187.1 GCA_030526765.1 Bacillota bacterium | reverse complement strand
GAGCTGAGCGGCAGCGGCATCGCATTCCTGGAAGTTGCAGGGGATCTGGTCGAAAAAGAACTGGCACCCGGCGAAGTGCTGAAGGTAGACACCGGTAATGTGGTTGCCTTTGAACCCAGCGTAAATTACGAAATCGAAACCATAAAAGGGATGAAAAACATCCTGTTCGGCGGCGAGGGCCTGTTCATCACAAAACTGACCGGCCCCGGCAAGGTCATCGTACAGACACAGAGCTTCAGCGAACTGGCAATGCGTATTGCGCCTTACGTTCCTGTTTCTAATCCCTCTTGATCCGATTTTTCGGACTTTGATTACTGTTCCAAAAAGAAATAAAACGGAAGGATTCCTTTATCAAGGATCCTTCCGTTTTTTGATTGCCCGGATTCCTGCCGAATCCAAAGGCACTGTTTTCAGATAGTTTTATTTCCCGCGCACCACTCTGCTCAGCTGGATCAGGAAGGTAGGGATAAATGCAAGACCTACGATCTTAAGAATATGAGCCATTGTCAGCGCATTGTCGATGCCGAACACACCGTGCAGACCTTCGATCAGCAGCACTGTCATCAGGAATACCACGCCAACCGCAAAGGCACCCCAGCTGTATTTATTGGAGGGCAGACGGAAGATGGAACGGGTACCGCGGCAGTTGAAGCCGTGGAACAGACGCGCCAGACACAGGGTAGCAAAGGCCATGGTACATGCCATCGCATCGTTTACAGCCAGACCGCTGTAGAAGCCCATCATGGTTACGATAGCGATCAGGCCGCCCTGCACCACCAGATTCTGCAGGAAATCCTTTGTCAGAATCCCCTCCTTGGGATCACGGGGCTTTGCATTGAGCAGGTCGCCTGTAGGCTGTTCCATATTTACTGCCAGTGCAGGCAAGCTGTCTGTCAGCAGGTTGATGAACAGCAGCTGAACCGCTGTAAAGGGCAGAGGCAGCCCCAGCAGGGAGGTAAATACAACCACCAGAATACCCGCCAGATTACCGGAAAGCAGGAACTGGATGGAGTTTTTGATATTGGTATAAACATTTCTGCCGTTGCCGACAGCCTTTACAATGGTTGCAAAGTTATCATCCGTCAGAATCATTGCCGCAGCATCCTTGGATACCTCTGTACCCGTAATCCCCATGGCAATACCGATATCCGCCTGCTTCAGGGCAGGGGCATCGTTGACACCGTCGCCTGTCATGGCTGCGATACAGCCGTTTTCCTGCCATGCCCGAACGATTCGGATCTTATGCTCGGGAGAAACACGGGCATATACGGAAATACTCTTGACTTCCTCCTTCAGCTGTTCGTCTGTCATGTGCTCCAGCTCCGCACCCTCAATGGCACGGTCGCCCTCCTGCAGAATACCGATCTGCTTTGCAATGGCAGATGCCGTTACCTTATGGTCACCGGTGATCATAACGGGGCGAATCCCTGCACGGCGGCAGTCTGCAACCGCAGGGGCGGATTCCTCACGGGGAGGGTCCATCATGGCGATCAGACCAACGAAGACCAGATCCTTTTCATCCTCCAGCACCAAGGCTCTGTCTGCACCAATCGCCTTTTCCGCAAAGGCCAGCACTCGCAGCCCCTGTGCAGAGAAGTCTGCATTCTGCTTCTGGATCTCATCCCGCAGAGCATCCGTCACAGGCACGATGCCCTCTTCTGTTTTTACGGATACGCAGCGTGCCAGCAGCACATCGGGCGCACCCTTTGTCATCAGCTTATATTCTCCCTCAATATGATGGAGGGTGGACATCAGTTTTCTGTCGGAGTCGAAGGGTAGCTCCTGCAGACGGGGATATGCAGTGCGCACATCGCCTTCCCTGCCCCCTGCCTTTCTGCAGAAGGCCAGCAGCGCAGTTTCCGTAGGGTCACCAACCTGTGTTTCCCCATTGATGGCACCATCATTACACAGCACAGAATGACGGATCAGCTCCTTCAAAGGAGAAACAGCACCGTCCGCACCTTCCGCATCCCATGTCTTGCCCATGGTAAAGGCTTTCTGTACGGTCATACGGTTCTGGGTCAGCGTACCTGTTTTATCGGAGCAGATCACAGAAACGGAGCCCAGAGATTCCACCGCACGCAGTTTTTTGATGATGGCATTTTCCTTCGCCATTTTCTGTGTACCGATGGCAAGACCAATGGTCACGATGGAGGACAGTGCTTCGGGGATGGCAGCAACCGCCAGCGCTACCGCAAACATCAGGGCATCCCCCAGACCCATACCACGCCACATGCCCAGACCGAACACGATGGCACAGATTACCAGAATGATCACCGACAGCTTCTTGGAGAAATCATCCAGAGAGCGCTGCAGGGGTGTTGATTTTTCCTGTGCGGATTCCATCAGATGGGCGATCTTACCCATTTCTGTCTGCATCCCCGTGCCTGTTACCAGAACCACGGCACGGCCATAGGAAACCAGAGAGCCGCTGTATACCATATTCAGACGGTCACCCAGAGGCAGCTCCTCCTTCACAATGGGCTCCGCTATTTTATTTACATTTTCCGATTCCCCTGTCAGCGCAGATTCATTTACCTGCAGGGAGTAGTTTTCCAGAATACGGCCGTCTGCCGCCGCAACATCCCCTGCCTCCAGAAGCAGAATGTCGCCGGGCACAAGCTGACTTGCAGCGATCTCCTGTTTTGTTCCGTCACGGATGACCCTTGCATTGGGCGCAGACATTGCCTTCAGGCTGTCCAGAGATTTCTGCGCCTTAAAATGCTGCACCGTACCCAGAATGGCATTGAGGATCAGCACCGCAATGATTACGATGGTGCCATGCAGACCGCCCGTCAGTGCGGAGATGATAGCCGCTATGATCAGGATCACCACCAGAAGGTCTGCAAACTGCTCTGCAAACACCTGCAGCACACTCTTCTGCTTGCCCTCCTGCAGCTTATTCTCCCCGTATTTTTCCAGTCTTGTTTTTGCTTCGTCACCGGTCAGACCTCTGGGGTCACTTTCCAGCAGACGATACATTTCGTCATTTTGTTTCATCCAAAGCTTTTCCATATGATTTCTCCTTTCCCATTCGGTGCAAGGCTTTGCTTTCTTTCCTGAAAACAAAAAGAGACCTCTATTGCACCAATAAAATAAATCGTGCAATAAAAGTCTTGCTTCCTTAGTTGACCAGACGGCCGCTCTATTCGGACAGCGCCCGGGGTTTCTTTCTCGAAACGCCGTGATGACGAACGCTGACAGCGGATTGCTCCACAAGCTACTCCCTTTTACCTATTTTGTAATTTTACCACACTCAAATCCCGAAAGCAAGCACTTTTTCCACTCTTTTCAGTATGCCTCCTCCTTTGCTCTTACATACAGAAAGGATTTTTCGCTTTCCGTCTTTTTTTCCTGTCGGATTTCTGGTAAGATAGACAAAAGAAAACGACCCCCAAAGGAGGAATCATAGATGAAGCATGATAAATACCGCTACAGCAATACAGAAGAAATCGTATGGTTTCTGAAAAAATATCGCCGCGTGGAAGAGGACTGGCAAGCAGATTTCTCCGATGAATACGGCAGACATCTGCTGACCTT
>JAUNCB010000186.1 GCA_030526765.1 Bacillota bacterium | reverse complement strand
GTCGGAATAGAGATAGTATTCCATCATCATGGGCTGGATGCCTTTTCCCGCTTCCGCCGCTTCTCTAATCTTATCCCGCTGCAGCTTTGCTTCATAGCCTTCTGCGCCTTCCTTCAGAGCTGCATCCGCCTCTGCCATATCATCTATGATCAGCTCGCCATAGGGGATCACCTCTGTCGGCTTCACTGCATATAATACATCTTTATCATTGGGCATGATCTGCATATAGCTCACACTCTCCGCCAGCAGCTCCGCCTCTCTGTTATCAAAGCCATAGCTGTAGAGGTTATAGCCTGCTTCTCCCTCCGCAACAAAATAAAGCACATTGTTCGCCTCTGCCAGACCGTAGCTTACGGCACTGTCTGTCAGCTTCTGCTTGCTCTGCTCGCCCGCAATGGATTCCGCCGTCAGAATACCATATGCATCCGTATATGCCAGACAGGACCCGTCATCACTGACAAAAATCCCCGCCTGTTCCGTAAAGTCCACCGCAGAAACAAAATGCACCGCTTCTCCATCATAGCGATACAACTCCATGCCGTTTCCGATCACCTTGATATAAGCCGCATCCTCTCCGCTTCTGCTTATGCCATAGGCAAATACCCCGGAATCGATCAGCTGACTTTTCGCATCCTGCTTCGTCATATCTCTGCAGTACAGATCAAAAAGCCCCTGCTCGTCCACATTGGCTCTGTAGTAGCCCCAGTCGCCTGTTTCCGACAGATCCGCACCCCATCCGTAATAGAAATAATGATAGGAGCCTTTCCCGCCGATATTTTTATGCACCAGATAAGGCGCATCCTCTCCATTATAGAAATACAGATTGTTTTCCTTGGCATAGAAAAGTCCTTCACTCCGACTGTCCACACCTACCGGAGCCATCCATATCACCGCCAGAAACAGCACAAATGCCACAGTCCCCAGCAAGATACCCAGCGCACCGTTCTTTTTTTCCGCCGCAGGTTTGCCCGCTTCTACAGCAGGAGTTTCCTCTGCCAATGCTTCTGTCTCTTCCATTCCAACTTCTTCCGCCGCTTCCGCCTCTATCTCTTCTGCCGCAGCCATTTCTTTCTTCCCTTCTTCCGACTGCTCCAGTTCATTCTTCTTATCTGCTTCGTTCATTTTTTCGCCTCCTCAGATGTTACAAATCATTAAAAAAATCTGTCCCAAAGGGAAAAAGCCGTTTTGCCCAGCCTTTTACCGCCTCTGACCGTTTTCTTTCTCTGTACGCTCCGCAGCGCCTTTTTTTCCGCCCGCAGATTTCGTTTTTCCTGCTTCGCTTCCGCTTTTCGGAGGGTCTTTTCCCGTTCCCCGGGCAGTTTTTTCTTGATATTCAGTGCTTTTTTGCCGATCTGAACCACCTTCATGCCCTTCTGGGCCACAGTGATCCCCATTTTGATTCTAGGATCCATCAGAAAATCCCCTTTCTTTTGTAAAGCAGCCGCATGTTCCCGCTGTTCCAAAAAGAAACCGCCGCATTTACAAGCAATATACAGAGTTATTTTACCACAGGTATATACAGAAAGTCCACTCCGCTAATTATTAACGAATTGTTACAAAATTTGAAAAATATTTAAAATTTATATTTACAAATGTGTTTTTTCTTTATATAATACAAACTGGATTTAAACTATGAAAGGTGATTATTCCTTATGAATGAAAAACAGAATCTTTTTCAGGAAGCAAAAAAGCATTTCCTGACATTGCATATTTCTCATAAAGGGCAGCAGAAAATGTTACATTTCAGCGCCCGTCATGCTATTATTTTCTGCACTGCAGCAGCAGTCCTGCTGGGCGGCACAGCCTTCTCCATCGCTTCTTACCATAAGACAAAGGCAGAGCTTCAGGTTTCCGAAGCACAGCTTCTGGAAGCAGAACGGGAAAACCGCAAGCTGGAGCAGCGGGCAGAAACCCTGCAGGGGGATGCTTCCGAATATGAAGAAAGCATCGAAGCCATTCAGGCACTGGAGCAGAAGGTAAATGAACTGGAAGGACAGAAATCCAATCTGGTGGATGAAATCAACAACCTGAACGAGCTGGATCCCGATACGGATCTGACCTCCATGGCAACTGCCCTCACCTCCTCTGCGGATGCTGCGCCCAATTTCACAAGCATCATCAGTACCCCTTATCATAAAACAGAATCCCTTTCTGCGAGTCTGGATAAGATGCACACAATGATCGATGCCTCCGGCACCTCCCTGACCGCTCTGGCAAACGAGGTAACCTATCTGGCAAGCCAGAATAACATTCCCGGCGGCTGGCCCGTAGAAAGCAGACTGGTAAGCACTGAATTCAACCCCACAGGAAGCCGCTCCGTCGGTGACGGCAGAAAACACTGCGGTATGGATATTTCCACCAACAGCCAGATCATTCCCATCTATGCCACAGCAGCAGGCAAGGTGGTAACTGCAAACTACCACAGCGACTATGGCTATCAGGTGATCCTGGATCACTATAACGGTTTCACCACACTGTATGCCCACTGCGATGAGCTGATGGTAAAGGAAGGCGACATCGTGCAGAAGGGCGATCAGATCGCTACCACAGGGGATACCGGATATTCCACAGGCATCCACCTGCATTATGAAATCATGCTGAACGGCATGTATCAGAACCCCAGAGACTATCTTTAATCACAAAAGCCCTCAGATCCAAAACGGATCTGAGGGCTTCTTTTTCTTTCCTCAGTCCCCCAGGCGAACCTTTGCGCCAAAGGGAGTCAGTGCCAGCATGGCAAATTTGAAATGCTGTATCCCGAAAGGGATACCGATAATGGTGATGCAACACAGAAGCCCCATCACCGCAGAGGTCAGTGCCAGTTCAATGCCGCAGCACAGCACCCAGAATACATTCAGCAGGATAGAGCCGGAGCCCATGCTGCCGTAATCGATCACCTTACCAAAGGGACACAGTGCCATCTGTGCAAACTTAAAGCACTGCTTCCCCACAGGGATGCCGATAATGGTGATGCAGCATAAGATCCCCGCCAGAAACCAGCCGATGGCGGAAACCAGTCCGCCCAGTATGATCCACAGCACATTACCCAAAACCTGAACGATCGTCATATGCGTTCCTCCTTTTCCTCTGCAGCTCTGTAAAAAAGAACTGCCTTTTCATAATCCCCGTTCCGAAGGGCTTCTTCCCCCTTCTCCGAAAGGGCATAAACGCCCTTTTCCACCCGTCGAAACCATTTATCATAATTGCGGCTCAGAATCCCGATAGAATCCTCCATGCCTCTTTCTCTGAGGGCGGCTGTGGAAACCTGTCCTTCCTTTTCCAGAAGGCATGCCAGACGAATGCTTTTTTCCCGAAATGCCGTCAGGATCTTTCTGCGGTTCATGCCGCCCACATTGCCGTCCACCTGTCTGTTTTCCATCTCTGCCTGCAGACGCTCCCGTTTTTTCCGATTTTTCCATGCAATGCTGTCAGAGGGCTCCAGCACCACATCCACCGTCTGCATGGGGCTGTCCAGTGCCACCGTCAGAAGACCCAGTTCCAGTCGTTTCAATAATTTCAGCATATCCTTCCACGCCTTTTCTCTGGCTCCCTTTTTCGGACGGGGAATGG
>JAUNCB010000185.1 GCA_030526765.1 Bacillota bacterium | reverse complement strand
CAGCTTCTCCATACCGTCAATCTGGTAAAGAAACGCCTGAATCCTGATCTGGAAATTGAGGGTATCGTATTTACCATGTTTGATGCCAGAACAAATCTTTCTTTGCAGGTAGTGGAGGAAGTGAAACGCTCTCTGGGACAGAATGTATATCGTACTATTATTCCAAGAAATGTTCGCCTTGGAGAATCTCCCAGCCATGGACTGCCGATCCATCTGTATGACCCCAAATCCAAGGGGGCAGAGGCATATCAGCTGCTGGCGGAGGAAGTTATGGAAAAGGAGTGGAACTGATATGGCAGCAAAGAAAAAAGGACTTGGCGCGAAGGGTCTTGGCATCAATGCGCTGATCCATACAGAAATGGAGGATATGAATGCCTCCAAGCCGGAAAAAAAGAAAACGGAAGAGGCTGCACTTGAGCTGGAACTGGATCAGATCGAACCAAACCGCAAGCAGCCCAGAAAATATTTCGATGAAACAGCATTGGAAGAACTGGCGGCATCTCTGAAGCTCTATGGAATGATCCAGCCCATCGTAGTGAAAAAAAACGGTGATTATTATGAGATCATTGCAGGAGAACGCCGTTGGAGAGCAGCAAAGATCGCAGGCTTGGAAAAAGTACCTGTGGTGATCCGAAAATGGGAAGAAGCAGAGGCTTTTGAAGCCGCTTTGGTGGAAAATCTCCAGCGTGAGGATCTGAATCCTATGGAAGAAGCAGAAAGCTATCAGCGTCTGCAGGAGGAATTTGGGCTGAATCAGGAAAAAATTGCAGAAAAGGTAGGAAAAAGCCGTTCTGCAGTGGCAAACAGTCTGCGTCTGCTGCAGCTGGATCCCCGTGTACGTAATTTTGTAGTGGAAAATAAACTGAGCAGCGGTCATGCCCGTGCCTTACTGCCTGTTTCCGATGGGGAAGAGCAGTTTGAGCTGGCGGAATTCGTAATCGACGAAGGGCTCAGTGTGCGTTCCGTGGAAGCAATGGTAAAAGCACATCTGGAGAAAAAAGAAAAACCGGAAGAAAAGGAAGAAAAACTGTCCAAGGCAGAGGAAAGAGAATATCGTGCCATTGAGGATGATCTGAAATCCTTCTTTTCTACAAAGGTGAAGCTGAAACCTATCGGAAAACGGAACAAAGGAAAAATAGAGATCGAATACTATTCTGAAGAAGATCTGGAACGCCTGCTGGCGCTTCTGAAACGATAAGGAATGAGAAATTATGATGATATGGATCGAACAAAATATGATCTATCTTCTGCTTGGCCTGTGCATCGCCGTTGTGCTGCTTCTGATTTTCTGCATTACACTTTATGTTTTGTATCGTGGGCAGAAAAAGCGGTATGATTTCTTTATGGGGGCAAAAAGACGTCCTTCTCATAATCTGGAGATGAAGATACAGGATTTTTATGAAACCTCCAAGCAGATCGAAGAAAAATATACAAAGCTGTTGGATATGGTAACCGACATGGATCAGACGGATAAGACAAAGATTCAGAAGGTAGGTCTGATCCGATATAATCCCTTTGACGAAATGGGGGGTAACCTCTGTTTTGCTCTGGCACTGCTGGACGGACACGACAATGGGGTGGTTCTGAACGGGATCCACAGCCGTACAGGCTCCTTCACCTATGCAAAACCTATTGAGATGGGTGTCAGCACCTATATGCTGTCGGAGGAAGAGATCAAAGCGGTGGAAATGGCAAGAAATAATACCTATCAGCCGCAGAATGAAAAGGTGGTCAAAGTTCGCTTCAAGCCTACCTTCCGCCGAAAGGACAGAAATGCCAATGCCATGGAAACCCAGATCACACTGGATCAGGTGGAAATGGTGGAAGCAGAGGAAAAAGAGACAAAGCGCACTTCCATTGGCGATGTAACGCAGGCGGAGAAAGAACTGATCCTGCAGGAGGAAACTCTGGCAGGCAAAATTGCCGCAGCGGAACAGATCCTGCAGCAGCGTGAAGAAGCGAGAAAAACTGCGGAAAAAGCTGAAATTTCGGAAGAAAATGACGAGGAAGAAGCATTTACAGAGCCTGTATTTCTCAAACGCACAGAGTTAGAGGAAGAAGAGGAATAAAGGAAAGAGAAAAAACGAAAGAATTCCTTGTTATTGCAGAGGGGATTCTTTCGTTTTGCTTTTGGAAAAGAGCAACAGAGTGTCATGAAAAATATGTGGATAAGTGGAAAAGTAGTCCACAATTTGTGGATAACCTGAAGAAAAATCATGCAATACATAAAATTTCTCCACAATATCAACAGAGTTATCCACAGGATAATATAATAATTATGTAAACAATGGAGGCTGAAATGGGCTATAAAATGGTATTTTCCGACATGGACGGTACATTATTATGGAAAGGACTCCACATCTCTGTGGAAAACCGAAAGGCGATCTGCAAAGCTGTGGATAAAGGGATAGATTTTGTGATCTGCACAGGAAGAGGCGTGTTTGGTGTAGAACCGCACCTGCGGGAACTGGGGCTGATCGGGAAAAAAGGCTATGCCATCTGTCAGAATGGGGCAGCGATCTATGACCTGATGGATATGAAGCTTGTGCTGAAACGCAGTTTTTCTCCAAACATGCTGAAGCCTGTAGCGGATTATGCCAGAACCTTTGAAGAGATTGAAAATTTTTATTATGATGACCGCACATTCCTCTGCGAAAAACTGACCCCTGTGGTAGAAGAATACTGTCAGGTCATGAAAACAACACCCAGACTGGTGAAGGATCCCACAGAATATGAAGGTGAACTGACAAAATGCCTGTTCAGCGGGCCAAGAAAACATCTGGAGAAAATCAAGGCTTATGCAGAAGAGCTGCTGGGAGATCAGGTGAATCTGTTTTATTCAGCGGAAAATTATCTGGAATTTGTCACCAGCGGCGTAGATAAGGGAACGGCACTGGAGGCAGCTGCAAAGGAAGCAGGGGTGGATTTGAAAGATACTATTGCCATTGGCGACAGTGACAATGATCTGCCCATGATCAGAAAAGCAGGGCTGGGGGTTGCCATGAAAAATGGAGAAGACCATGTGAAAGCGGCGGCAGCCTATGTGACAGAGAGAGATGCGGAGGAAAACGGGGTGGCAGAGGTTCTGGAACTGTTTCTGTGAGAAAAACAAATATCTGTCATAAGTGGAAAATATGATTGAAATTTACAATATTTAGTAGTAAAATAGTTACAGCGGCCTGTAAAGGCTGGCAGTCATTTTTATATAAAAGCAAGAGAAAGGGGTATGTTTATGAGAAAAATGACAGCAATATGGTTGACGGCAGTAATGATCCTGGGGCTTTCCGTGCCTGTAATGGCGGCAGAATATGCACCTTATACAACAAAGGCAAATTATACGGAAATTGTGTTTGATGCAGCCACCACAGAAGCAAAAACAGTGAGCATTGTAAAGAAAAATGGCACAGCTGAAACAAAAGATATTACACTGATCACATTGCAGGAAGGCAGCAAAATTGAGATCAATGAAGTGCCCGGCAATGATCCTTTTGTGAATGTAGATGTTTATGAAAATGACGGGGCTTCCTATAAAGAAGTCTATGTTTTTACACTGATTGACTGTGCAACAGATTTTCTGGAAAAAGGAAAAGTCTA
>JAUNCB010000184.1 GCA_030526765.1 Bacillota bacterium | reverse complement strand
GAAGGCAAAATTACTCCCTGTGGAGGAGAAGAAGGCTGCTGTAAAAGTGAAAAAAGATACATCGAAGAAGACATCTGCGGGAAAAGTCACCGAAAAAAGAAGAACTAAAAAAGAAGGAACAAAAGATACAACAGATAAGAAATAAGTTTATCTTTTTCGCACCCTCTAGTACGATTTTTCTCCAGAAAATCCGATGTTTCTTATTGACGCATCAGGAGTTTTTGTGTATAATTCTTAAATGTGTGGTAAAAAAAGGTGACCGCACCCGATTTTATCATCAACGAATCTCGCACTGGGAGGGAGGGAAATAATATGTCAGAGGTAAAAGTTAAAGAAAATGAATCCTTGGACAGCGCACTGAGTCGTTTAAAAAGAACATGTGCCAGAGATGGTATCATGGGCGAAGTTCGCAAAAGAGAACATTATGACAAACCCAGCGTAAAACGCAAAAAGAAATCCGAAGCTGCTAGAAAACGTAAATTCAGATAAAAGCATTTTCCATGGGTGCAAACAAAATGGCTGCTTGCAGACATTTTTTGGCAGACATGAGAAAACCGAATGTGATGCGTAAAATATGGAGTTTGCTTTGCAAGCTTAACCTAGGCGGCGGAGCCGCCAACGGCGAAGGTTTACGAATCCGCATTTTATTCTAGAGCGAAAAGGGATGATGATATGTCATTAAAAGAACAGCTCTTTGCAGATCTGAAAACTGCAATGAAAGAGAAAGATACTCTCAAAAAGGACACGGTACAGCTGATCCGTTCCGGTATCCTGCAGTATGAAAAGGATAACAAAGTGGAACTGGATGATGAAGGCGTTCTGGATATCATTACCAAACAGCTGAAAAGCAGACGTGATTCCCTGCCTGACTATCAGAAGAGCGGCAGAGAGGATCTGATCGAAAAACTCAATAAAGAGATCGAAATTTTGTTAGGTTACCTTCCTGAACAGTTGAGTGAAGACGAGATTCAGAAAATCGTAGAAGAAGCAATCGCTGAAACAGGTGCAGCATCCGTTAAGGAAATGGGCAAGGTTATGGGTATTGTAAATCCCAAGCTGAAAGGCCGTGCTGATATGAAAGTAGTTGGCGCTCTTGTGAAGAAATTGCTCCAGGGCAAGTAATCATCAAAAATTCAAGCCGCAGGCGTATGTCTGCGGCTTTTCTTTTGCCAAAAATCGAATAAACGAATTATTAGATGCTTATCATCGAAATTTTAGATTTTGCATTGACAATGAAATTCGGAGTGGTATAATTCAGTACATCGATAGAGAGTATTTATAAATTAGATGGATGGGAAGGGAGAGAGATTTATGAAGAAAAGGATGAAGATAACAGCTCTGGTTTTAACAGCGGTTCTGGGGATGACAGGCTGCGGCGGTGCAGAGGAGACTGCAGGCAGCGATGCGGCCTATAGAATCGGGATCGTGCAGCAGATGGAGCATGCGGCACTGGATGCGGCAACCCAAGGCTTTCAGGATAAGCTGACAGAGCTTCTGGGGGATGATGTGGCGTTTGATTACCAGAATGCCCAGGGGGAACAGACCAACTGCACAACCATTGCAACAAAATTTGTATCGGACGGTGTGGATCTGATCATGGCAAATGCCACAACGGCACTGCAGTCGGCTTATGCTGCCACAGCGGATATTCCCATTGTAGGCACCTCTGTAACGGATTATGTGACAGCAGGCGTGGTGGATTCCAATGAAGCACCCGGCAGAAATGTAACAGGTGTTTCCGATCTGTCCTCCATTGATGCACAGATCGATGTACTGCTGCAGTTCTGTGAAAAGGGCGCAAAGGTAGCTATCGTATACTGTTCTTCGGAGCCCAACTCCATTTATCAGGCAGAGCTGGCGGAAAAATATCTGCAGTCCCTGAATAAAGAATATGAAGTATACACGGTGGCGGATTCCAATGAAATTCAGGCGGTTCTGACCAATGCCGTTTCGGAATGCGATGCCGTTTATATCCCTACGGATAATACACTGGCAAACAATATGGAAATCGTAAAGAATGTGACTGTTCCTGCAGGAGTTCCTTCCTTCGGCGGCGCAGAGCAGATGTGTGCGGAGGGTGCGCTTGCGACTCTGTCCATCAGCTATTATGATCTGGGCGTAAAGGCAGGGGAAATGGCTTATGATATTCTGGTGAATGATGCCGATCCCGCCCAGATGCCGATCGCATTCGTATCCGAGGGCATCACACCCAAATATAATCCCGAAATTGCGGAAACATTGGGCGTAACTGTTCCGGAAGGCATGACAGCAGTGGAATAAGCTTCGTTTTCGGAGAGAAGCATTTACAGAAGCGAAAAGAAAATGGCGGGGCTTCGGCTTCGCCATTTAAAAAAAGAAGAAAGAAAACCATTGACTTTACTTCGGAAGGTGCTATAATTACTTTAACGCTGTAACGCATATCCGCGCACATGCAGAAAAGTATAATCACGAAAGAAAAGGAGAGGGTATTTATGAAGAGATGGATGAAATGGACAGCAGTAATGATGACAATGGCAATGGCAATGACAGGCTGCGGAGGCTCCGGGGACGCTTCCGAGGATACAGCTGGCAAATATACAGTCGGTATCATTCAGCAGCTGGAGCATCCCGCGCTGGATGCGGCAACACTGGGATTTCAGGATAAACTGACAGAGCTGACAGAGGGCAATGTGGTATTTGATTATCAGAATGCCCAGGGGGAACAGACCAACTGTACAACGATTGCAACAAAATTTGTATCTGACGGTGTGGATCTGATCATGGCGAATGCAACAACAGCACTGCAGTCTGCGGCGGCGGCAACAGCGGATATTCCCATCGTCGGCACCTCTGTAACAGACTATGTGACAGCAGGCGTGGTGGATTCCAATGAAGCACCCGGCAGAAATGTAACAGGCGCATCCGATCTGGCTCCCATTGATGAACAGATCGCAATCCTGCTGGAGCTGGTGCCCGATGTACAGAAGGTCGGCATCGTATACTGCTCTGCAGAGCCCAACTCCATTTACCAGTCTGAACTGGCACAGAAGGAGCTGGATGCGGCAAATGTTGCATGGGCAGAATATACTGCAGCAGATTCCAATGAAGTACAGTCCGTGGTAACAAAGGCAGTCAGCGAGTGTGATGTGCTGTATGTTCCTACAGATAATACCATGGCAAATAATACAGAGATCATTAAAAACGTAGCGGTTCCCGCAGGGGTTCCCGTTATTGCAGGGGAAGAAAATATGTGTGCCGGCTGCGGTATTGCGACCCTGTCCATCAGCTACTATGATCTGGGGGCAAAAGCGGCAGAAATGGCATTTGAAATTCTGGCAAACGGGGCAGACCCTGCAGCAATGCCCATCGCTTATGTTTCTGAAGGCATCACAGAAAAATACAATGCTGAAATCGCAGAAACACTGAATATCGCTATTCCGGAAGATATGGTGGCGATTGGCTGAGGAAAGAAAAGATAACCTGACATATACTCCTTTACATCCCTTTTACAAAAGATGAAATGAATAGGAAAGGCATGGAGCAGCGGGGCGTATGCCCCGCTGTTTTCCTGAAAAGAGAAGGAAAGCCGCTCTTGCGGGAATGGCTGGAAGGAAGTATAATCAGAAGG
>JAUNCB010000183.1 GCA_030526765.1 Bacillota bacterium | reverse complement strand
GAAACTTCATTTTTATATTTGGAAGCTGCCACCAGCATTTTTGCAAATTCGCCGCGGCTGGCTGCATCCTTCCCTGCATCTGTCACGATGCCCAGCGCCCGCACGGTCTGCTCCGCCGTATCGTAATCTGCCGCAAAAACAGCCTGCGGTGCCGCAGTCAGGAGCATTGCTGCTGTCAGTATCATGCATAATAACTTCTTCATAGGAACCTCCTTTTTTAATTATGACGCAACGCCTCAATGGGATTGAGCATTGCCGCCTTTCTGGCAGGCATAAAGCCGAAGAACACACCTACGGCAACCGAAATCCCCACCGATACCACAATGGACTGCAGATCCGGCTCAATATGCAGCATCTGCCCCGTGAAACGGAGGGTAAGCTCCCTTGCGGCATAGCAGATCGGATAACTCAGCAATACACCGATCACACCGCCCATACCGCTGGTTACCCCCGATTCTATCATAAACTGTCGCAGGATATATTTCTGCTTTGCCCCCAGAGCCTTTCGGATACCGATCTCTCTGGTTCGCTCTGTCACAGAAACCAGCATGATATTCATAATGCCGATCCCGCCTACCACCAGCGAAATCCCTGCGATCAGTGCCATACTCATCATCTGACGCTTCTGGCTTTCCTCAAGGTTCTTCAGCAGGCTGGCATTATTCGTCACACGGTATGCCTTGTTATCTCTGAAGAACTCCTGCAATGCCTCATTGAGGATCTCCGTTCCCTTTTCAGAATACTCCTCACTCACCGTAGCCACCTGAAAACTGCCTTTGCCGGCCTGATTCATGCGGGATGCCGTGCTGTAAGGCAGCAGCACACGGTTATCGGAGCCCCATTCGCCGAGGAAGGGATCCATTTCCTTCAATACCCCTACGATCTCGAAATTTTTACCGTCGATCTGCAGGTTCTGTCCCAGTCCACGCCCCTGAAACAGCGTCTTATTTACATAGGAGCCGATCACACAGACATCGGCCCGTTTCCATTCATCCACATAGCGAAGGATCCTTCCCTCCTCCAGCTTCAGATTGGTAATCGTGAAAAAATCCGTAGAAATGCCTCTGATATCTGAATACTCCATTTTCTTTGTTCCGTTGCGCAGCTCGCTGCTCAGCGATACAAGGGGGGTTGCATGCGTCAGATATTCGGAGTTTTCCCAAACGATCTTCTGCAGATCCTCAAAGCGGAAGGCATCCACATCACCGCCGCGGCCCTTGATCTGCACATCGATTACGTCCACGCCCATTCTGCGGTACTCTTCCTTTGTCTGCTCTGCATTGGCAGCCCCGATCCCCATGATTACCACCACAGAGGTTACACCGATGATGATACCCAGCATCGTCAGAAAGGAGCGGGCTTTGCTGCTCATGAGATTTTTCCATGCCATTTTACAGGTTTCCGCAAAATTCACTCCGCCACCTCCTTGTTCAGCATCGGGTTTGCCTGCACAAATGCATCGGGATTTGTTGCAGGCCCGTCATATACTACCTTGCCGTCATCCAGACGGATCACACGGTCTGCCGTTGCCGCAATGCCGTTATCATGGGTGATCAGCACCACGGTATTTCCTTCCCTGTGCAGCTCCTGCAGCATTTTCAGCACTTCTCTGCCCGTCTTGGAGTCCAGTGCCCCCGTAGGCTCATCGGCAAGGATCACCGTCGGTGTGCCTGCCAGTGCCCGTGCAATGGAAACACGCTGCTGCTGGCCGCCGGAAAGCTGCGTAGGCAGATGCCCCGTCTTGTCTCCCAGACCGACTCGCGCCAGCGCTTCCTTTGCCCTTCTGCGGCGCTCCGCCTTGGGTACACCCGCATACACCAGCGGAACCTCTACATTTTCCAGTATCGTCAGCTTCGGCAGCAGGTTATACTGCTGGAAGATGAAGCCCAGCTTTTCATTTCGGATCTCTGCCAGTTCATCATCCTCCATTGCGCCCACATCCCTGCCATCCAGCAGATAGGTTCCTTCCGTGGGCACATCCAGACAGCCAATGATATTCATACAGGTGGATTTCCCGGAGCCGGACTGCCCCACGATGGAAATGAATTCCCCCTCATATATTTTGAAATTGACACAGTTTGCGGCGATCAGCACATTCTCGCCCATATAGTATTTTTTTGAAACATTCTGAAACTCAATGATCGGTTTCATCCTATCACTCCCATCCGCATTCCTTCCATGTATCAAAAACCAAAGTCCATATCCAAGAAGGAACCCATCATGGGATCGTAGGCAACATTTTCCCCATCGGAAACACCGCTGAGGATCTCAACATAAGCACCGTCGGAAACACCAACCTCTACCTCGCGGTAGCCATAGCCTGCGGGCACGGCAGGATTCCCGGGATCCATCTCGCCGCCTTCCACCAGCACAAGGTTACCTGCCTCCAGTGCTGCTGCGGGGATGGAAACCGCATTTTCCGCCGCCTGAATTTCGATCTCTACACGCACATTCATGCCGGCCATCAGACCTTCCACATCATTCACCTGAATCTCTACAGGATAGGTCGTTACGCCGTTTTCTGTTTTGCCCTTCATGGTAATATTGGAAACAACCCCTTCATACACTGCATCGGGCACTGCATTAGATCTGATCTGCGCTTTCTGTCCAGCCTTGATCTTGCTGATATCCAGTTCATCCACATTCAGTGTGACATGCATATGGGAAAGATCATAGATCGTACACAGTTCCTTGCCTGCATCGGAGATCATGTCGCCAACCTTATATTTCTTTTCGATCACCGTGCCGGAAATAGGAGATTTTACCGTATAGCCTTCCAGCTGCTTTCTCTTTGCCTGCAGAGAAAGCTCTGCACTCTTCACACGGTTTGCCGCCGATTGAACAGTATTGTTCAGTTCCTTGCTTTCCAGTGTCAGCAGAAGGGTATTCCTTTCCACCTGATCGCCTTCCTTGACTGCAATGGATACTACCTTGCCGCCCAGATCCGCCAGCACCTTACGGGATTCCACATATGTAAAGTTCCCCTGCTGAGATGCGCCGCTGCCGCCGATCTCTGCCGTTGCCAGCTGGCTTTCCGAAAGGGCACCGGGGTTTTCCACTTCAATGGTCACATATTTTACCAGTACATTCCCTTCCAGAACGGATTCCGCACCGCTCACCTCGGAAACGAAACCGGGCAGGGTTTCAAAGCTGCCAAAGAGGATCACATCTGCGCTCTGTCCCACAGTAAATGCAGCCGCATCTGCTGCAGGGAAGGGCAGCTTCAGCTTCATTCGGGTGGAGTCCTGCACAACGGCAACCAGGTCGCCTGCCTTTACCTCATCGCCCACTTTTACCGCAATATCCCGCACCGTACCTTTTACCGGTGCCTTCACCTGCAGATCCTGCAGATCCTCCAGCTTGATCTGATAGTTCATTTTAGATTCGGACAGGGTCAGCTCCTCCTGCTGTACGCCTGTTGCTGTTTCATCATCATCGATCCGATACAGGATTTCTCCCTTTTCCACCTGATCGCCCACTTCAAAATCCGCACTGACAATATCGCCCTTCACCAGCGTTGTGATGGTGTAGGCATTTGCGGGCTGCAGGATACCATTACCGGAAATACTCTCCGAAATATCTCTTCTTTCTGCCGCCTCTACGCTGTAGGGCA
>JAUNCB010000008.1 GCA_030526765.1 Bacillota bacterium | reverse complement strand
GTAGTAATGGAACAGAGATACGGCAAGGTTCAGAACGTAGGTCTGGAACTTGTTGGTGAAGCTACAAGACTGAAAGAAGATCTGAAAGATGACGTAGTAGCAGTGCTGCTGGGTCACAACATGGAAGGCGAAGTTGCAAAAATCTTCCACTATGGTGCAGACAAGGTTATCCTGGTTGACCACCCCATGCTGGAAAACTATGTAACAGAACCCTACACAAAAGCTGTAACAGAAGTTATCAAAGCATATGATCCCGAAATCATGCTGTTCGGTGCTTCTTCCATCGGCCGTGACGTTGCTCCCAGAGTAGCTTCTCGTGTTAAAACAGGTCTGGTTGCAGATACAACAGGTCTGAGAATGGCTAAAACAGAAGCTGAATTCGCTAAAGAAGCTGAAATGGGCAACCCCGAACCCGAAAGAGCTCTGCTGATGACACGTCCTGCATTCGGCGGTAACATCATGGCTACACTGATGTGCCCCAGAACAAGACCTCAGATGGCTACAGTACGTCCCGGCGTTATGAAAATGATCGCTAAAGACGAAGCTAGAACAGGCGAACTGATCAAATTCGACGTTAACTTCACAGACGCTGACATGAACGTAGAAATCATGGAAGTTGTTAAAGCTGAACATGCACACGTTGACCTGACAGAAGCGAAACTGATCGTTTCCGGCGGCCGTGGTGTTGGCGGTCCTCAGGGCTTCGATATCATCAAAGACGTTGCTGATGCACTGGGCGCTGAAGTTGGTTCTTCCAGAGCATGTGTAGACGCTGGCTGGATCGCAAAAGACAGACAGGTTGGTCAGACAGGTAAAACAGTAAGACCTGACCTGTACATGGCTTGCGGTATCTCCGGTGCTATCCAGCACGTAGCAGGTATGGAAAACTCCGAACTGATCATCGCTATCAACAAAAACGAATCCGCACCCATCTTCGAAGTATCCGATCTGGGTATCGTTGGCGATCTGAAAGTGATCCTGCCTAAACTGGCTGAAGCAATCAGAAAATACAAAGCAGCAAAAGCTAACAGCTAATCTTCTTTATTAAGGAAGAAAATGATCCTGAAATAAAAATGCTCCCGTCCCTTTATGGGGATGGGAGTTTTTTATATCAGGAGAAGATTTATAGGAAGCAGCCGCCAATAAATGGAGGGAAAGAGAAAGCAAAAAACAAGATATTGTATACATAGAGCGGAAAGAGGCAACATCGGAACAAAATAATGGAATTGTGTTGTGCGTGATTCGCGGACAAATGAACGAAAATGGCGGATTTTGTTTTGAGTTAGCCGCAGAAAATGGTTTGCAAGGGGACGGAATAGAAAAAGCGTTGTGCAAATTGCTTAAAGAATGATGCGAAATGCTTTGTTTTTTTTATCAGAAATCAAAGAAAAATACGAAAAAATTTAAAAAAAACACTTGCAATCTCTGTGTTTTTCCTATATAATCATCAGTGTTGTGACATAGAGTGTTGATACGGAAGGTTGCCACGAGCCGATGAATAAAGGGCTCAAGGGTTTTTCCGAGGAGCGATGTCCAGTTCAAGAAACCGGGCGACAAGGTCACTGTACTGAATATTTTGGGTTAACTTATCGAGAAAGGATAAGTTTGCGTATCTGACGTTGCTGGATACACCCGGATGAGTGTGCAGTCACCACTTGTCGTGCTGAAGTCAAATAGTACGAAAAGGAGGGGACTTTTTTTATGGCTAATCCCAAAATCAGAATCAGTCTCAAAGCTTACGATCACAAATTGATCGACCAGTCTGCAGCGCAGATCATTGAAACAGCAAAGAAAACAGGTGCACAGATCAGTGGACCCATCCCTCTTCCCACAAAGAAGGAAGTTGTAACAATCATCAGAGCGGTGCATAAATACAAAGACTCTCGTGAACAGTTCGAAATGAGAACACACAAGAGACTGATCGACATTCTGAGCCCTACACCCAAGACAGCAGACGCACTGAGCCGTCTGGATCTGCCCGCAGGCGTAGACATTACACTGAAAGTAATGAAATAATCAAACCGGTAAAACAGCAACGGACCGAAGATTATTCTGAACTTTAAAAACACAAAGAAAAACATCCAAAAAACTGGTTTATATAAGATAGATACGTAACACAGAAATGAAAGTTACAACTCTTATATGACTAGAATGATTACTGAAGTGCTGAAAAGCATGACGGCAATCCGCTGTAGAAAATTAGGAGGTGCAACGAAATGAAAAAGGCGATCATCGCTAAGAAAATCGGTATGACACAGGTTTTCACTGAAAACGGTGCGCTGGTACCTGTAACAGTTCTGGAAGCAGGCCCCTGCGTAGTTGTTCAGAAAAAAACACTGGAAAACGATGGCTACGAAGCAATCCAGGTTGGTTTTGCTGAAGCTAAAGAAAAGAAAACAACAAAAGCTCTGAAAGGTCATTTCACAAAAGCAGGCGTAGCTGCTAAAAAATATGTGAAAGAATTCAGACTGGAAGATGTAAGCGCATACGAAGTAGGCGCTGAAATCAAAGCTGATGTATTCGCAGCAGGCGATAAAGTAGACGCTAGCGGCGTTTCCAAAGGTAAAGGTTTCCAGAGTACAATCAAGAGATACAATGCTTCCAGAGGGCCTATGGGTCACGGTTCCAAATCTCACAGAGTAGTAGGTTCCATGGGTTCTTCCGCATTCCCCAGCCGTGTTAAAAAAGGCAAAAGAATGCCCGGCCACATGGGTGCAAGCAATGTAACAATCCAGAATCTTGAAATTGTACGCGCAGATGCAGAAAAGAACCTGCTGCTGATCAAGGGCGCAGTTCCCGGCACAAAGGGTTCCATTCTGGTAATCAAAGACAGCGTAAAGGCTTGATAAACTTTACGAAAGGAGGAAACTAACATGGCAAATGTTGCAGTATTAAATATGACAGGCGCTCAGGTAGGCACAATTGAGCTGAACGACGCTATTTTCGGTATTGAAGCAAATGAACATGTGATGCACCTGGCAGTAGTTAACTACCTGGCAAACCAGAGACAGGGCACACAGAGCACAAAAACACGCGCTGAAGTTCGTGGCGGTGGTAGAAAACCTTACAGACAGAAAGGTACAGGCAGAGCAAGACAGGGCTCCATCAGATCTCCTCAGTGGGTTGGCGGTGGCGTAGTATTCGCTCCCAAGCCCAGAGATTACTCCTTCAAACTGAACAAGAAAGTGAAAAGACTGGCACTGCAGTCCGCACTGTCCACAAAGGTTGCTGAAGGCAAAATCATCGTTCTGGACGAACTGACACTGGCTGAAGTAAAAACAAAAGAAATGGTAAAAGTTCTGGAAAACATCAAATGCGGCAACGCACTGATCGTTATGGACGGTTCCAACGAAAACGTTATCCTGTCCGCTAGAAACATTCCCGAAGTTAAGACAGCTTCCGTAAACACAATCAACGTTTACGATCTGCTGAAATACAACACACTGGTTGTAACAAAAGAAGCGGTAGAAAAAATCCAGGAGGTGTACGCATAATGGCTGATCTGAAATTTTACGATGTAATCGAAAGACCCGTAATCACAGAAAACAGTATGTCTGTACTGGATGAAAAGAAATATACTTTCATCGTACACCCTGAAGCAACAAAAGCTCAGATCAAAGATGCTGTTGAAAAAATGTTCGAAGGCGCTAAAGTAGCTTCCGTAAACACAATGAACTACGATGGCAAACCCAAGAGAAGAGGTATGTTCTTCGGCAAAACAAAGAAATTCAAAAAAGCAGTTGTAAAACTGACAGCTGACAGCAAAGATATCGAAATCTTCATGGGTATGTAAGCGAAAAAGTCCGGAAAGCGACTGGCGCTGTGCAAGCTTGCTTGCAGCAGGGAACAGGCATTTGACGGCAAAACGGTATGAGTAAAGCGCAGAGCGGTTTACGAATAGCGTACTTTTGAGCGACAGACTGAAACAACAACTTGCAAAACACACGGTAACGTGTAGACGATATAAATCCGAAAGGAGTGGAAACAAGAGATGGCAATTAAAAGATATAAACCTTATACACCATCCAGAAGACACATGACAGTGTCCGCATTCGATGAAATCACAAAATCCACGCCCGAAAAATCTCTGGTAGTACACCTGAGAAAAACTTCCGGCAGAAATAACCAGGGCAAGATCACAGTTCGTCACCACGGCGGCGGCGGCAAGATCAAATACAGACTGGTTGACTTCAAACGTAACAAAGACGGTATCCCCGCAACAGTAAAGGCGATCGAATACGATCCCAACAGAACAGCAAACATCGCTCTGATCGTTTATGCTGACGGTCAGAAATCCTATATCCTGGCACCCGCAGGTCTGCAGGTTGGCGATCAGCTGATGAACGGTCCCGAAGCAGAAGTTAAACTGGGTAACACACTGCCCATGAGCAGAATCCCCGTTGGTGCTTCCATCCACAATATCGAAATGAAGCCCGGCAAAGGCGGCCAGCTGGTTCGTTCCGCTGGTAACGTAGGTCAGCTGATGGCAAAAGAAGGCAAATACGCTACAGTAAAACTGCCTTCCGGCGAAATGAGACTGCTGCCCATCGAATGCCGTGCAACAATCGGTCAGATCGGTAACACAGATCACGAACTGATCCACATCGGTAAAGCTGGTAGAAAACGTCACATGGGTATCAGACCTACAGTAAGAGGTTCCGTAATGAACCCTAACGATCACCCTCACGGTGGTGGTGAAGGTAGAGCACCTATCGGTCGTCCCGCACCTATGACACCTTGGGGCAAACCTGCACTGGGCTACAAGACAAGAAACAAACACAAAGCTTCCAACAAATACATCGTTCGCCGCAGAAACGGCTAATAGATTGGAATGTGCCTGAGGCTGCTTAGGCACGGATAGAAGACACAAGGAGGACAAATCAATGAGCAGATCTTTGAAAAAAGGACCTTTCGCTGACGATCATCTGCTGAAGAAGATCGATGCTATGAACGCAGCAGGCGAAAAGAACGTAATCAAAACATGGTCTCGTCGTTCTACAATTTACCCCGATATGATCGGTCACACAATCGCAGTTTATGACGGCAGAAAACACGTGCCTGTATATATCACAGAAGACATGGTAGGCCACAAACTGGGCGAATTTGCACTGACAAGATCTTACAGAGGTCACGGCAAAGACGCAGAAAAGAAATCTAGAGTTCGCTAATTTATCCGATAACGAAAGGAGGTTTCGTTCATGGCAAAAGGTCATAGAAGCCAAATTAAAAAAGAAAGAAACATTGCAACACAGGAAAAAAGACCTCATGCTTCTGCTAAATACGTAGGTATCCCTGCTCCCAAGGCTAAAATCGTTCTGGATCAGATCAAGGGTAAAGACGTTGTAACAGCAGCAGCTATGTTGAACTATAGCCCCAGACTGGCAGCAGAAATCATCGGTAAGGTGCTGAAATCCGCTGTAGCTAACGCAGAAAACAATCTGGGTATGGACGTAAGCAAACTGTACGTGGAAGAAGTAAGTGCTGATCAGGGCCCTACAATGAAGAGAATTCGTCCTAGAGCACAGGGCAGAGCATATCGCATCCTGAAAAGAAGCTGCCATATTTCCATCATTCTGAATGAAAGATAATAGGAGGTACTGAAATGGGACAGAAAGTTAACCCCCACGGTTTAAGAGTAGGTATCATCAAAGATTGGGATGCAAAATGGTATGCAGAAAAAGACTTTGCTGATAACCTGGTAGAAGACGTTAAAATCAGAAAATTCATCAAAAAGAAACTGTACGCTGCAGGCGTTTCCAAGATCGCAATCGAAAGAACAGCTGGCAGAGTGAAAGTTTCTGTTCATACAGCAAAACCCGGTATCGTTATCGGTAAAAACGGTGCAGCTATCGAAGAACTGAAAGCTGAACTGCAGAAAATGACAGCACACAAAGTAGCTGTTAACATCGAAGAAATCAAGAGACCTGAACTGGATGCTCAGCTGGTAGCTGAAAACATCGCTCTGCAGCTGGAAAACCGTGTGACATTCCGTCGTGCGATGAAACAGGCTATGGGCAGAACAATGAAATTCGGTGCTAAGGGTATCAAAACAATGGTAAGCGGTCGTCTGGGCGGCGCTGATATCGCTCGTGGCGAAAGCTATCACGAAGGTACAATCCCCCTGCAGACACTGCGTGCAGACATCGACTATGGCTTTGCTGAAGCAGATACAACATACGGCAAACTGGGCGTAAAAGTTTGGATCTACAAAGGCGAAGTACTTCCTGTAAAAAACAATAAGAAGTAAGGAGGCGCTAGAGTATCATGTTAATGCCTAAAAGAGTGAAACATCGTAAACAGCAGAGAGGCAAAATGAGAGGCCGTGCATATAGAGGCAACAAAGTAACTTACGGTGAATACGGTATCATGGCGATGGAACCTACATGGATCACATCCAACCAGATCGAAGCAGCACGTGTTGCTATGACAAGACACATCAAACGTGGTGGTGACGTTTGGATCAAAGTATTCCCCGACAAACCCGTATCCGCTAAACCTATCGGTACTCGTATGGGTTCCGGTAAAGGTGCTCCTGAATACTGGGTAGCAGTAGTGAAACCCGGCAGAGTAATGTTCGAAATCGGCGGCGTAGAAGAAGAAAAAGCAAGAGAAGCGCTGAGACTGGCAATCCACAAACTGCCTATCAAGTGCAAAATCGTTACTAAGGCTGAAGCAGAAGAAATGGCAGGTGAACATCAGTGAAAACAAAAGGTTATGTAAATGAATTGATGGGCAAATCTGCAGATGAATTACAGAAGGACCTGGTTTCCGCTAAAAAAGAGCTGTTCAACCTGAGATTCCAGAACGCAACAAATCAGCTGGACAACACAGCGAGAATCAAGGAAGTTCGTAAGAACATCGCAAGAATCCAGACAATCATCACAAAGAAAGCAAGAGAAGCAAAATAATAGATATTCCGTTCGTTGAAAGGAGGAAATCATCGTGGAAAGAAATCTTCGTAAAACCAGAATCGGTAGAGTAATCAGCGACAAGATGGATAAAACAATCGTTGTAGCTGTAGAAGATAAAGTAAAACACCCTCTGTATGGCAAAATCGTTAACAGAACATACAAACTGAAAGCTCATGACGAAAACAACGAATGCGGTATCGGCGATCGTGTTAAAGTTATGGAAACAAGACCTCTGTCCAAAGACAAAAGATGGAGACTTGTAAGCATCATCGAAAAAGCGAAATAATCCTTTTTGGAGAGGAGGACGAAATATGGTTCAGCAGGAAACCAGACTGAAAGTAGCAGATAACAGTGGCGCAAAGGAACTTCTGTGCATCAGAGTTCTGGGCGGTTCCACAAGAAGATATGCAGGCGTAGGCGACATCATCGTAGCTGCGGTTAAAGATGCAACACCCGGCGGCGTTGTAAAGAAAGGTGACGTTGTTAAGGCTGTAGTAGTTAGAACAGTTCACCCCGTAGGCAGAGCTGATGGCAGCTACATCAAATTCGACGATAACGCAGCAGTTATCATCAAAGACGACAAAAACCCCAGAGGTACACGTATCTTTGGGCCCGTTGCAAGAGAGCTGAGAGAAAAACAGTTCATGAAGATCCTGTCTCTGGCTCCCGAAGTACTGTAATAGGAGGTGTGTTAGGTGGCTAATATGAAACTGAAAACTGGCGATAAAGTAGTAGTTATCACTGGTAAAGACAAAGGCAAAGAAGGCAAAATCATTGCTGTAGATAAAAAGAACGGTCGTGTTCTGGTTGAAGGCGTAAACATGGTTTCCAAACATACAAAACCCAACGCACAGAACCAGCAGGGCGGCATCATCAAGAAAGAAAACTTCATCGATGCATCCAACGTTATGTACCTGCACAACGGCAAGGCTACAAGACTGGGCGCAATGATCAAAGACGGTAAAAAAGTAAGAGTAGCTAAGAAAACAGGCGAAATCATCGACTAATAAATACGCTGGAAAGGAGGCAAACAATGAGCAGATTAAGAGACTTCTATGAAGCAACGATCATTCCTGAAATGACTAAGAAATTTTCTTATAAAAATAAACTGGCTGTTCCCAAGCTGGAAAAAGTGATCATCAACATGGGCGTAGGCGAAGCAAGAGAAAACGCTAAAGTTCTGGATGGCGCTGTAAGAGACATGGGCATCATCGCTGGTCAGAAACCCGTAATCACAAAGGCTAAAAAATCCATCGCTAACTTCAAACTGCGTGAAGGCATGAACATTGGCTGCAAGGTTACACTGAGAGGCGACAAAATGTACGAATTCACAGACAGACTGATCAACATCGCCCTGCCTCGTGTACGTGACTTCCGCGGCGTGAAAGCAAACAGCTTTGACGGCAGAGGTAACTACACAATGGGTATCAAAGAACAGCTGATCTTCCCTGAAATCGAATACGATAAAGTAGACAAAATCAGAGGCATGGACATCGTTTTTGTTACAACAGCAAAAACAGATGAAGAAGCAAGAGAACTGCTGAGACTGTTCGGTATGCCATTCGCAAAATAAGGGAGGGACAAACATGGCTAAAAAATCTATGAAAGTTAAGCAGCAGAGAAAAGCAAAATTCTCTACACAGGCTTACACACGTTGCAGAGTTTGCGGCAGACCCCACTCTGTACTGAGAAAATTTGGTATTTGCCGTATTTGCTTCCGTGAACTGGCATACAAAGGTCAGATTCCCGGCGTAAAGAAAGCAAGCTGGTAATTGAAAGGAGGAATTCACAATGTCTATGAGCGACCCTATCGCAGATATGCTGACAAGAATCAGAAACGCTAACATTGCAAAACACGATACAGTAGATGTTCCTTCTTCCAAAATGAAGAAAGCAATCGCTGACATCCTGGTAGCAGAAGGCTACGTAAAAGGTTACGAAGTAATCGAAGATGGTATCAAATCCACACTGCGTATCGCCCTGAAATATGGTGAAGATAAAAACGTAAAAGTAATCACAGGTCTGAAGAGAATTTCCAAACCCGGCCTGAGAGTATTCGCTGGCTCCAACGAACTGCCTAAAGTACTGGGCGGTCTGGGTACAGCAATCATTTCCACAGACAAAGGCCTGATGACAGACAAAGCAGCTAGAAAAGCTGGTCTGGGCGGCGAAGTTATCGCTTTCATCTGGTAATATAGACAAAGAATAGACAGAAATTTAGGAGGTGCAGACCATGTCCAGAATCGGTAAACTGCCCGTAGTGGTACCCGCTGGCGTTGAAGTTAAGATTGGCGAAGGCAATCTGCTGACAGTAAAAGGCCCCAAAGGTACACTGGAGAGAAAATTATCCGCTGACATGAACATCGCAATGGAAGACGGTCAGATCGTAGTTACAAGACCCAACGATCTGAAAAAGAATAGAGCATTACACGGCCTGACAAGAACACTGATCTTCAATATGGTAGTAGGTGTTACACAGGGCTACGAAAAAGTACTGGAAATCAACGGTGTTGGTTACAGAGCAGCAAAATCCGGTAAGAAACTGAACCTGACACTGGGTTACTCTCATCCCGTAGAAATGGAAGATCCCGAAGGTATCGAATCCATCGTAGAAGGTACAAACAAAATCATCGTTAGAGGTATTGATAAAGAAAAAGTAGGTCAGTTCGCTGCCGAAATCAGAACAAAAAGACCTCCCGAACCTTACAAAGGCAAAGGTATCAAATACGCTGACGAACACATCAGACGTAAAGTTGGTAAGACCGGTAAGAAATAATCTGCGCACGGCAGCGTAAGGTATATTTATATCGGAAAGTGACTAATTTTTGAAGAAACGGAGTGAAAGTACTATGATCAATAAGCCCAATCGTGCAGCGGCTCGTGTAAAAAGACATTACAGAATCCGCAACCATGTAAAAGGCACAGCTGCTAGACCTAGACTGGCAGTTTTCAGATCCAACAAACATATGTATGCACAGATCATCGATGACGTTGCTCAGCATACACTGGTTGCAGCTTCCACAATGGAAGCAGAAATCGCATCCAAAGTTGAATTTACAAACACAGTAGCAGCAGCAGCAGCAGTAGGCGAAGCAGTTGCGAAAAAAGCAATCGAAAAAGGTATCACAGAAGTTGTATTCGACAGAGGCGGTTTCGTTTACCACGGTAAGGTTCAGGCTCTGGCAGAAGCAGCTAGAGAAGCTGGCCTGAAATTCTAAGGTAAGGAGGAAAGTAAGTTGAAAAGAATCGATCCAAGCACTTTAGATCTGAAAGATAAAGTAGTAACCATCAACCGTGTATCCAAAACGGTTAAAGGTGGTCGTACAATGAGATTCTCTGCTCTGGTAGTTGTTGGTGACGGCAACGGCCATGTAGGCTGCGGTATGGGTAAAGCAGCTGAAATCCCTGATGCAATCCGCAAGGGTAAAGAAGCAGCGATGAAAAATATCATCAAAGTAGAAATGAACGATGTAGACAGCATCTACCACGGCGTTACAGGCGAATACGGCAGCGCTTCCGTACTGCTGATGCCTGCTCCCGAAGGTACTGGTATCATCGCTGGTGGTCCCGCTCGTGCGGTTCTGGAACTGGCTGGTATCCGTAACATCAGAACAAAATCCCTGGGCTCCAACAACAAACGTAACGTTGTAAGCGCAACAATCGAAGGTTTGTCCAGAGCGACAACACCGGAAGCTGTTGCAAAACTGCGTGGCATTTCTGTTGAAGAACTTCTGGGTTAAGAAGGAGGAAATGACGATGGCAGAAATTAAAATCACACTGGTAAAATCTACAATCGGTGCAATTCCCAAACACAAAAAAACAGTTCAGGCTCTGGGTCTGAATAAAACAAATAGCTACGTAATTCAGCAGGACAATGCGGCTATCAGAGGTATGATCCACCAGATTAGCCACCTTGTGAAAGTTGAAGAAGTTTGATTTCAGGAGGTGCCCAAATGAACTTATGCGAACTGAGACCCGCTGAGGGCTCCAGAGAAAAGAACTGGAGACGCGGCAGAGGTCATGCAACAGGCAACGGCAAGACAGCTGGCAGAGGCCACAAAGGTGCAGGTCAGCGTTCCGGGACAAGCGGCAAATGCGGCTTTGAAGGCGGCCAGATGCCTCTGTACAGAAGACTTCCTAAGAGAGGCTTCACTTGCAGAAACAGCAAAGAAATCGTTGCAATCAACGTTTCTATGCTGAATGTATTCGAAAATGATACAGTAGTAGACATTGATGCTTTGAAAAACGTTGGTCTGATCAGCAATCCCAGAGATGGCGTGAAGATCCTTGGCGAAGGCGATCTGGAAAGAAAGCTGACAGTTAAGGTTAACTACTTCAGCAAAACAGCTCAGGAAAAAATTGAAGCTGCCGGCGGCAAAGCAGAGGTGATTTAATTGTTTAAGATTTTCGCGAATTCCTGGAAGACAAAGGAAATCCGAGACAAGATCCTGTACACACTGATGATCTTTGCGATCGTCAGACTGGGTACATTGATCGCTCTGCCCGGTATTGATACCGCAGGCGTAATGGCGGCAAGACAGAATGCAACCGTGGCGGGTACACTTTACAGTGTAATCGCCGGCGGTGCAAATTCCGGCTGGTCCCTGTTTGCCATGGGTATCGGTCCCTATATCAACGCAAGCATCATCATGCAGCTGTTGACCATTGCGATCCCTAAATTCGAGCAGCTTTCCAAGGAAGGCCCCGACGGTCGTAAACAGCTGCAGGCCTACAGCAGATATCTGACAGTAGCACTTGCAGCAATTCAGGGTGCAGGTATGGTTTACACATACCAGAATATGTACCTGGTGCATAGCCCCCTGGTATATATCGCATCCGTGCTTTGTCTGGTATGTGGCTCCACATTCGTAATGTGGCTGGCAGAACAGATCACTGCGAAAGGTATCGGGAATGGTTCTTCCATGATTATCTTTATCAACATCGTATCCAACCTGCCCATGGGTATTGCAACACTGTACTACACCATCGTTGGCGGCGGCGCAATCGGCGCAGCAAAGGTTGCAGCGATCCTGATTATTCTGATCATTGTTCTGGCTTTCATCGTTTGTGTAAACAGCGGCGAAAGAAGACTGCCTGTGCAGTACTCTTCCAAAATGGTGGGCAGAAAACAGGCTGGCGGCAGAGGTACAAATATGCCGATCAAGGTAAATACCGCTGGCGTTATCTCCATTATCTTTGCGATCTCTCTGCTGCAGTTCCCTCAGCAGATCGGTAACTTCATCCCCAATAAGGGAGAAGCCTTCACAAAGGTTCTGGAATATCTGAACATGACTCATCCTGTGGGTGCTGTTCTTTATGTACTGCTGATTTTCTTCTTCACATATTTCTACACATCCATCGTAATCAATCCCAATGAAATTGCGATGAACATGAAGAAGAACGGCGGTTTCATCCCCGGTATCAGACCGGGACAGCCTACAAGTGCATATATTACTAGAGTGGTAAACAGAATCACACTGGTTGGTGCGATCTGCTATGCGCTGCTGGCAATGGTTCCCATTGTTCTGCAGTGGATCTTCAAGATCAATGTAGGTTTTGGTGGCACAACACTGATCATCGTGGTTGGTGTATGTCTGGACATCGTAAAAACACTGGAAAGCCAGCTGTTGATGCGCCACTACAAGGGATTTTTAAATGACTGATAACAATCGCTTGGGAAATGCGTGTGAGCGCATTTCCCGAGGGGTTGTTTTGTGCTATGAAGGTCTTTTCAAGCGGCTGAAGGGCTGTTATGCTTGCATAAACAGGCGTTCAGACATTTGAAAAGCAGAAGGCATGAGTAAGCTGAAAGCTTACGAATGGCTTGTGCAGCGAAGCTGAATCCTGCATAATAATGACGGTACGCGACTGCGTAGGCGGGATGCTTGCATCGCCGGAAACGCAGGCAGCGAAGCTGACGCTTACATAAAAAAGCGCTGTTAAGCGACTGCGGGGCGTGATGCTTGCATCAACGGGCATGCAGCGGTTTGACAGACTTATCATGAAATAATCTGGGGAGATTATGAAAAAGAGAAGGCCATCTATCAAAGAAAAGAGGTAATCGTTATGAAATTGGTACTGATTGGCGCACCTGCAGCAGGTAAGGGTACACAGGCTGCAAGACTGGTAGAACATTACGGTATCGCTCACATTTCCACAGGCGATATGCTGAGAGAAGAGGTTGCAAAAGGCACAGAGCTGGGCAATCAGGCAAAAAGCGTTATGGCAGCCGGTGGACTGGTTTCCGATGAACTGATCATTGCAATCGTTCAGGAAAGAATCAAAAAAGATGATTGTGCAAAAGGTTTCATTCTGGATGGATTCCCTCGTACTGTAGTTCAGGCAGAAAAACTGGAAGAAATGGTACATCTGGATCATGTGGTTTACATCAGCGCACCCGATGAGGTAATGCTGGAAAGACTGACAGCAAGAGAAAGCTGTCCCAAATGCGGTGCAACATACAACAAGCTGTTCCTGCCTGCAAAGGTAGCAGGTATCTGCGACAAATGCGGCGCAGAGCTGACACAGCGTAAGGATGATACACCCGAAGCCGGGAAGAAGAGAATCCAGACATTCCACGACCAGAGCGAACCTCTGGTGGATTACTACGGCAAAAAGGGCATTCTGTTTGAAGTAGATGGCACGCAGGCAATCGACGATATTACAAAAGCAATCGTTGCAAATCTGGATAAATAAGAACGAAATGACAGGAGGCAGAGGCAGAAATGCTTTTGCCT
>JAUNCB010000182.1 GCA_030526765.1 Bacillota bacterium | reverse complement strand
GATAGGTATAGAAAATATCGTTATCATAGAACAGCTGAGAGGTAAGGAAATCACAGCCTGCATCTACCTTTTCCTTGATATGGCGGATATCCTCGATCATATTTGCCGCTTCGGGATGCACCTCGGGATAACAGCCGCTGCCGATGCAGAAATCGCCCTTTTCCTTCAGCTCACGGATCAGATCGATGGCATAGCGATATGCCCAGCCGCTTCTGTCCTGTCCTTCCATTTCCGGTGTCAGGTCGCCCCGCAGTGCCATGATATTCTGGATGCCTGCCGCCTTCAGCTCCTCGATCCGCTGAGAAACGACCTCCTTCGTGGAGGAGACCCCTGTCAGATGCACCAGTGTAGGCACACCGCAGTTATGCTCGATATTTTTTGCGATCTCCAGTGTAAACTGGCTGGTTCCGCCGCCTGCACCGTAGGTCACGCTCATGAAGGCAGGCTTCAGTGCTGCGATCTTTGCTGTTTTTGCCTTTACGCTTTCCAGATTTTCCGGTTTCTTGTTGGGAAATACCTCAAAGGACAGATTACAGGTATCCTTTGCGAAGAGTTCTGTCAGTTTCATGGTTCTTCCACCCCTTCTTTTCTTTTGATTGTATATTTGCTTCCATCCTATTCCAAAGATAAATTTAAATTTAATTATACCGCCGAAATCCCCTGTAAAGCAAGGGGAAATTCCCCATATCCCGCATTTCCCTCCCATAAAAAGGAAAATCCCCTGTAAAAACAGGGGATTTCGTTTTATGCTTCGTTGACCAGCTTTCCGGTCATGTGTTCGATTTCCAGAGCGAATACCAGTGTATAGGGACCTGCCTGCTGGATCTCCTTCTCGATATATTCCGTATCGGAGGTGTATTTATAGCTCAGCTTTCGCACGATGTTTATAGCCTCCTCCTGATCCTCCACCATGCGGATCCGCCCGAACACGATCACACTGCTGATGTTCAGCGCCCATTCTCCCTCTCTGCGGTAGCCTTCATCATAAACACAGAAGGATGCCTTATCATGACGCTTCATGGCATCCACCTTATGGCCTGTTTTGCCGCTGTGGAAATAAAGCTTCCCATCCTCCTCGCAATACCAATGGTCGATGGGCACACCATAGGGATAATCATCATCTCCCAGAACGGAAAGCACCCCGCGGGGCTGTTCCTTCAGAATACGGATACACGCTTCCTCTGTGATCTGCTGTTTTTTTCTTACCATGGGTCTGAACATAAAAACGCCTCCTTATCTGGTTTCTGCAAATTTCCCCGTCAGTGCTGCATTATGCTGCATGGGGCCGCTGCCTGCACCCAGATCCAGCATTGCCTCCAGTGCAGTGGAAAGATACGCCTTGGATCTGTCGATGGCTTCCTCCAGATTATACCCCTTTGCCAGATTAGATGCAATAGCACTGGACAGGGTACAGCCCGTTCCGTGGGTATTGGGATTTGCGATGCGCTTTCCTCTGAACCAGATACAGTTTCCTTCTGCATAAAGCAAATCATTGGCATCATTGATACTGTGTCCCCCCTTCAGCAGCACGGCACAGCCGTAATCTCTGCCGATCCTTTCCGCCGCCTGCTCCATGTCCTCCTTTGTTTCGATGGTCATTCCCGAAAGGATCTCCCCCTCTGGGATATTGGGCGTTACCACCGCCGCCAGCGGCAGCAGTTTCTCCGTCAGAGCAGAAACGGCATCCGCCTCCAGAAGCGCCGCCCCGCTGGTCGCCACCATAACAGGATCCACTACGATATGCTCCGCCCCATATTCCTGCAGTTTTTCCGCGATCACGCCGATCAGCTCCGCCGAGGATACCATGCCGATCTTCACCGCATCGGGGCGGATATCCGTAAAGATGCTGTCCAGCTGCTGTGCCAGAAAGGCGGGGGAAACGGCGGAAATCCCCTGTACCCCTGTGGTATTCTGGGCGGTCAGGGCAGTGATGGCACTCATGCCGTAAACACCGTTCATGGTCATGGTTTTCAGATCTGCCTGTATGCCTGCGCCGCCGCTGCAGTCGCTGCCAGCAATGGTCAATACGGCCTGCATCCTCCTGCCCTTTGGCTGTGCCGAAAAAATCTCCGTCATCTGCTTCAGCGCCTTACATTCCGCCTCGATATCCGCAGCGGCAAAGATGGCGGAAACCAGTGCCACGCCATCCACACCTGTCCCCTGCAGCTTCGTCATATTTTCCCTGCTGATGCCGCCGATGGCAACCACGGGGATCTCCACTGCAGCGCAGATCTCCCGCAGGGTATCCATGGAAACGCTGTCGGCATCCTGCTTGGTTGCCGTGGAAAACATGGCACCGACCCCCAGACAGTCTGCACCTGCCTGCACCGCCGCCAGTGCCTGCTCCACACAGTTGACGGAAACACCGATCATCATTTCCTCTCCCACCAGCCGCCGCACCTCTGCCGCATCCATATCATCCTGCCCTACATGGATGCCGTCTGCACCGCAGGCAATGGCGATTTTTACATTATCATTGATGAAAAAGGGAACCCCGTATTTTCTGCAAAGGGCTTTCATGGCATGGGCCTCCCCAAGAAAGGCTGCCTCATCCAGTTCCTTTTCCCTCAGCTGCACACAGGTAGCGCCGCCCTGCAGGGCTGCCTCCACCTGCTCCAGCAGGGTCTTTTCTCCTGTCCACATCCGATCTGTGACTGCATAAAGCTGCATATATTCCCGTTTACATTTCATATTCCTCTCTCCTTCAGCAAATCTCCGCTTTCGCCAGCTTTTCCAGTGTTTCGCCGTCCATCCGACAGACCGCATCAATGATATAATTCCGATAGGTGGCATTTCCGTCGGCTTCTGTCAGCCTTCCATAAGCCCTTTCCCCCGCTGCCCCCATCAGACAGACGGCTGCCGCTGCCGCCTCCAGCGGTGTATCAGGATTTGCCGTTACATAGGCTGCCGTCAAAGCGGAAAGCTGACAGCCTGTCCCTGTGATGCTGCTCATCATGGGATGGCCGTTATAGATACAGTATGCCTTTTCTCCATCGGCAACGATATCAATGGCACCTGTGATGGCAATGACCGCCCCTGTCTTTTGCGCAAATTCCCTGGCAAATGCCACCGCCTGCGATAGATTTTCCTTTGTTACCGCATCGGAAACATCGGCATCCACCCCTCTGGCACCGCCGCTGCCCAGTGCCAGTGCCTTGATCTCGGAGATATTTCCCCGAATGACCGTAAAACGGATCCTTTCCATCAGCTCCAGTGCCGTTTTTGTCCGCAGGGCAGAAGCCCCTGCCCCCACGGGATCCAGCACCACAGGATGCCCCAGTGCATTCGCCTGCTCTCCTGCCAGAAACATGGCAGGGATGGTGCGCTGATTCAATGTGCCGATATTGATATTCAAGCCGCCGCAGAGGGCTGCGATTTCCGCCGCCTCCGCCGCATCATCCGCCATAATGGGGGATGCACCGCAGGCAAGCAGCACATTGGCACAGTCATTGACCGTAACATAATTGGTGATATTGTGGATCAAAGGACATTTTTCTCTTACATTTTCCATCATTTTCCGAAACATGATTTTCGCTCCTTTCCTTATCTGTGCATAGACAGAACGCCGCTCTTTCCAAGGGCTCCCATCAGCACTCCCGAGATGCCTTTCATACAAAGTATTTTTGTCATTTCCAAAAAAAGACTCCTTTCCAAAATCATCGGAGAACGGCAGAAT
>JAUNCB010000181.1 GCA_030526765.1 Bacillota bacterium | reverse complement strand
AATTCCAGAAGATGACAGTAAGAAGAATGATTCTGAGAGACCACAAGCGTCCCGATGGCCGTGGTATTGAAGAAATCAGAGCACTGTCCGCAGAGGTTGACGTACTGCCCCGTGTACATGGCTCCGCACTGTTCAGCAGAGGACAGACACAGGCGCTGACAGTAACAACACTGGGCGCGATCTCTGAAGGTCAGAGACTGGATGGTCTGGATACAAACGAAACAGGTAAGAGATACATTCACCATTACAACTTCCCCGGCTACTCTGTAGGTGAAGCAAAAACCTCCAGAGGTCCCGGCAGACGTGAAATCGGTCACGGTGCACTGGGCGAAAGAGCACTGCTGCCCGTAATCCCCAGCGAAGAAGAATTCCCTTATTCCATCCGTCTGGTTTCCGATATTCTCTCCTCCAACGGTTCCACATCTCAGGCATCCATCTGTGGCTCCACACTGTCCCTGATGGCTGCAGGTGTACCCATCAAACGTCCCGTTGCAGGTATCTCTGTTGGTCTGGTAACAGGCGACAGCGATGATGATTTCATCGAAATCACAGATATTCAGGGTGTAGAAGACTTCTTCGGCGACATGGACTTCAAGGTTGCAGGTACTTCCGAAGGGATCACAGCAATCCAGATGGATATGAAGATCAAAGGTCTGACATTCGAAATGATCGAACAGGCTTTTGCACAGACAGGCAGAGCAAGAGACTATATTCTGAACGAAGTAATGCTGAAAGCAATTGCAGAACCCAGAAAAGAACTGTCTCCTTATGCACCTAAGATCGCTCAGATGCAGATCGAAGTAGAAAAGATCGCAGAAGTAATCGGTGCAAGAGGTAAGGTAATCAAGAAGATTGTGGAAGAATCCGGCTGTGAAATCGATACAGAGGATGACGGCACAATCTACATCAAGGGTATCGATCCCGCAGGTATCCAGAGAGCAAAGGATATGATCAATGCGATCGTTTGCGATCCCGAACCCGGCACAATCTATCAGGGTACAGTAACAAGACTGATGGCATTCGGTGCATTCGTTGAAATCGCACCCGGCAAAGAAGGTCTGGTTCATATTTCCAAGATTTCCAACAAACGTGTTGCGAAGGTGGAAGATGTTCTGGCAGTGGGCGACAAAGTAGCTGTAAAACTGACAGAAATCGACAAACAGGGCAGACTGAACCTGTCCATGAAGGATGCGGTTGAAGAAAGCAAGGAAGAAGCATAATTCAAAGTAAGCAGGGGGCTGTTTGCGGGAAAGTTCCCGCAGACAGCCTTTTTATTCTTCTTTCGGAAACGGTATAAAATGAATGTTGCATAAAAGCTGGAATTTGTCCAATGATAGAAACAGAAATCTGATTTAGGAGAGATCGTATGGTTACAGTCAGAACGCTGGATAATGGTATCAAGGTGGCATTGGAATCTATTGCCTATGTGCGGAGCATTTCCTTTGGGATCTGGGTGAAAAACGGCACCCGAAATGAACTGCCGCAGGAAAACGGGGTGTCCCATTATATAGAACATATGATGTTTAAGGGGACGGAAAACCGTACAGCAAGGCAGATCGCAGAGGAAATGGATGCTTTGGGCGGGCAGATCAATGCCTACACAACAAAGGAATATACCTGCTATCACACAAGGGTATTGGATAAGCATTTTGATCGGGCGGTAGAGGTGATGAGCGATATGCTGCTGCATCCGCTGATCGCAGAGGAGGATGTGCAGAAGGAGCGGAATGTCATCATAGAGGAGATCTATATGTATGATGATGCACCGGAGGAGCTGGTGCATGATGCCCTGCAGGATGCGATCTGGCGGGAAAGCTCTCTGGGGATGCCGATCCTCGGCACAGAGGAAACGATTTCTGCCTTTGATGCGGCATTTATCCGTTCCTATTATGAAAAGAATTATCATCCGAATAATATCGTATTGTCTGTAGCGGGCAATTTTGAAATGGAAGAAATGGTTTCCGTACTGAATGAAAAACTGGGAAAATGGCAGAGAGAAACAGAATACTGCCCTTACCAGACAGAGGCATCCTACCATATTTCCCATGTGGAAAAGGAAAAGGATGTGGAGCAGGTGCATCTTTGCCTTGCATTCCCTGCCTTTGAACGGGAGCATCCTATGAAATATGCCATGGCAATATTCAATACACTTTTTGGCGGCGGTATGAGCTCCTGCCTGTTTCAGAAGATTCGGGAGGAGCATGGGCTGACCTATTCCATTTACAGCTATACTACTGCCTTTGCAGACAGCGGTATTTTCTCCATCAGCGGCAGCATGAACCCAAATCAGGCGGAAAAGGTGCTGGAGCTGATCGCAGAAGAAATCAGAAGGGTGAAAACAGAAGCCTTTCCGGAGCAGCTCATTGCGGTGACCAAGGAGCAGATGATCTCCAATTTCATCATTGGCACAGAAAGCACCTTAAACCGTATGAATTCTGCAGGTGCATCGCTGATGCTGCGGGGACGGGTACAGGAAACAGAAGAAGTGATCGAAAAAATCGAGGCGGTCACACCGGAGGATGTGCTGGAGGCAGCAAGAATGGTGCTGGATTTTGAAAAGCTAAGCTATTGTGCGGTTGGTAATCTGAAGGGAAATGACTTTGCGGCGCTGATGAAAAAGGCTTTTGCATAAATGGAATCCTCCCGAGGGATACTAAGGCTGTATCCCATGAAAAAAGGAGGAACCATTATGAAATGGACAAATATTATTGCGCTGACGCTGGTCATTATTGGTGCCCTGAACTGGGGACTGATCGGATTTTTTAATTTCGATCTGGTGACAACACTGTTTAACGGCAGTCTGTTCTGGGTGGCACGGGTGGTTTTTGCACTGGTTGGTCTGGCGGGCATCTGGTGCGTGACCATGTATCATGCAGTGGGACAGGAAATGGAGCTGCGGATCAGTAAGCAGTAAAGAAACAAAAGAAGGGCGGATCACCGCCCAGATACATAATGAGAAAAGAATAGGAGTGGTAACGGTGCGTTTTACAAAAATGCATGGCTGCGGCAACGACTATATATACATAAATTGTCTGGAGGAAAAGGTGGCGCATCCGGAAAAGCTGGCGATCGCCATGAGCGAACGGCATTTCGGTGTCGGTTCAGACGGACTTGTACTGATATTGCCCTCGGAAAGCGGTGATTTTCGGATGCGGATGTTCAATCTGGACGGCTCCGAAGGAGAAATGTGCGGAAATGCAGTGCGCTGTATCGGGAAATATGTTTATGAACGGGGCATGACGGATAAAACCACCATTGCACTGGAAACGGCAGGCGGCATGAAATATCTGCAGCTGAATGTGGTAAATGGTGTAGTGGAAACGGTTACTGTGGATATGGGGAAACCCATTCTGGCAGCGGCGGAGATCCCTGTGTGCAGTGAAAAACAGCCCGTGATAGGCGAAACAGTACAGCTTCTGGATCGGGAATTTGCGTTCACCTGTGTTTCTATGGGAAATCCCCATGGAGTAGCCTTTGTAGAGGCAGTGCAGGATTTCCCTGTGGAAAAATACGGCAGTGTGGCAGAAACGCATGGGATGTTCCCTAAAAAGGCAAATATCGAATTTGTTGAAATCGTAGATGAAGGCCATATCAGAATGCGGGTATGGGAGAGAGGCAGTGGAGAAACGCTGGCATGCGGCACGGGAGCAAGTGCAGCGGTAACAGCCTGTGTGCTGAATGG
>JAUNCB010000180.1 GCA_030526765.1 Bacillota bacterium | reverse complement strand
CAATGTATCTGATCAACCGCAGGCTGGGAGAGGGTCTGGAAACCGTTTATCTGGCAGCGGATGAAGAGCATCTGGCGTTAAGCTCCACCAATGTAAAGGAAGTAGCAGTTTTTGGCGGCAACATTGATTTTATGGTGCCTGCTGAAATCAAACCGTTTATCATAGAGAAATATCAGAAGTGAGGGATTATATATGGATTCTGTACTGCAGTTATTAGATGAATTGGAAGAAGTTCTGGATCACAGCAAAGCGGTACCTTTCAGCAATAAGGTTTCCGTGGATAAGGAAGAAATTTATGATATCATCAGTGAAATCCGCATGAAACTGCCCAATGAACTGAAGCAGTCCAAGTGGGTCATTGAAGAAAGAAATAAAATTCTGATCGATGCCCAGAGAGAAGCGGATGAAATCGTGAAAAATGCGGAAGACCGTATGGTTCGTATGATCGATGACAATGAAGTGACAAAGAAAGCATACGAACAGGCGGCAGCAATCATTGACTCTGCAAAGAAAACATCCAAGGAAATGCGTATGGGTGCCATAGAATATGCAGAAACAGTTCTGGCGGATGTGGAAGGCAAGATGAAGGAACTGAAGGCAGTTGTTTACAGCGAAAGCATCAAAACAGATGATTATTTTGCACAGACACTGAATGTACTGGCTGAAAATATTCAGGAACTGCGTATGGGCAAATAATTATTTTCTGAACGCGCAGCAGAGGGTGCCAAGAAAAAACAGGCTGGGCAGAAGCCATAAAAAAGAAAGAGAGAAAGCAGTTTCCGTGAAGAGAGAAAACACGGGGACTGCTTTTTGTGCATTCTGTTCCAGAAAAGGAAGCAGAAGAGAAAGAAAAAGGCTGCTGAAAAGGGCGTGGCACAGTTTCCCCTTCAGATAGTCTTTTTTTGATATGGGAACATTGGTGAGCACACCGAAGGTCTGCCCCAGTATGGATAAACCGCCGAAGGAGAGGAGAAAGGCGGTCAGCGGAAGCCGCAGGGCATCCTGTGCCTGGCTCAGCAGATAGGAGCCGTTTGTCATCTCCAGCAGACCGCAGAAAAAGCCCTGCAATGCCGTTTCGGAAAGCGGAAGGAAAAACAGGACGTCTGAAAGAAAGGGAAAAAGGCGGATCTGTGCTATGGCTGCGGAAAGAGCAGAAAAAAGCATCAGATACCCGCCGATCAGCAGGAGGGTCTGCAGGGCATCGCTGATGGAAGCGGAAAGCAGCGTGGAAATGGAGCACTTCACAGGGGCAGCGGGGGAATAGAGACGGCGGGGAGAGCATTCCTTTCGGCGGAATCGCCAGAGGAAGCCCGCTGCAACGGAACCTAAAAAACTGGATAGAAGCAAACCATAGCCCAACAGGGGGCTGCCGAAAAAGCCTGTACCAATGGTGCCCACAAGGAAGAGGGGGCCGGGATTATTGGAAAAAACAAGGATATGAGAAGCTTCGGCAGAAGAGATCAGCTTTTTTTCATAAAGGGCGGCAGTGAGCTTTGCCCCTGCGGGATAGCCGGATAAGGTGCCCAGAAAGAAGGGAAAGGCAGCGATCCCGTCCAGACCGAAGAGCAGTCTGGTAAAGGGACGAAAAAAGAAGCCCATCCGTTCTGCGGTGCCAAGGCGCAGCAGAATGCCGCAGGCGGCAAGAAAGGGGAAAAGAGAAGGAAATACCCGTGTCAGAAAAAGCTGCACACTGTCGGTGGATGCGGCAAGCATCGGGGCAGGGTAGCGCAGAAGGGCATAAATCAGAAAAACAGAAAGAAGACTGATGGGGAGAAATTCTCTTTTCAAGTAGCACACACCCTTTCAAAAGAAAAGCCGCCATGGGATATACGGCGGCTTTATTATTTATTATTAGGATATGTATGCTGCGTTTACAGAATGACAAGGGGCTTTGTGAAATCCTGATTCGGTGTACGGTAAATGGGATTGGGATATGCCATGGCATGCAGATCGGTGGCTGTTTTTTCCAGAGCGAGCAATGCCAGCCCATCCTCATTCAGCAGGTCAGGGGCTTTTTTCAGATTGGTCAGGACAGGACATTTTGCCCGTTCTGTCAGGTCTGCAAGGATGCCCGTATCCTCTCTGCGGAAGCCAAGTACACGGATATAGGGCATTTTCGGCAGATTCATATAGTAGCTGATCTCCTGTTCCTTGATATCCAGCAGGATATGCAGCAGGATACGTTGGATTTTTGTGCGTGTATAACGCTTTGTCTTGATGAAATCCAGAATATCCACCATATCATAGCAGGAATCGATGGAATGGAGGATGCGATTTTCCAGCCCTTCCACTACTTCGGCAATCTGGCGAAGCTCATCGGCAGAGGAAAGACGCAGCTTATAATGGAGTGCGGGAGTAAATGCATCCAGAAAAACAGGAGCAGTGCCTAGAGAAAGGGCTTTATTATATACATCGTGAGTATTTTCGGGAAGCTGGGGCATCACCTCGGTGCTGCGGTTTTCAGCCAGTGCTTTGCGAATGGCAGCGGCGGAAGCGAAGCCGTCTGTCAGGGAGGGGCTGTGATAGGATCCTTCCCGACGGATGGTCATGGGTTCCATGGAGCAGTTATAGCGGTTCAGTGCTTTCAGATATTCCAGTCCGAGAATGTGGTTGGGCTGGGAAAGGATCTCGCTGCTGATCTGAGAAACGGTTTCCAGTGCCTTTGCTCTGGCGGCGGGATAGGAAAGCCCCTGATCCAGCTGCTCCTTCAAAAGATTCTGGAATTCCTCGGTTTCGTTTTCCATAAGCCGTGCAGCCTCCTGCATGGAGGAAAGGTCACCGCTTTCGGAGCCGAAGCAGAGAATATCCACGATACCGGATTCCTCCAGAAGACGAACTGCGGCACGGGCAAAGGTTTCTGCGTTGGATGCAGCAAAGAGTACAGGCAGCTCCAGCACCAGATCCGCCCCGTTTTTCAGAGCGGCTTCCGTTCTGGTCCATTTATCGAAGATAGCAGGCTCACCCCGCTGCACAAAGCTTCCGCTCATGACAACGACAACACGGTCTGCGTTGGCTTTTTTCTTTGCTTCTGCGATCATATATGCGTGTCCCTTATGGAAGGGGTTATATTCTGTCACAATACCAAGTGTTTTCATTTTCATCATCCTTTCGATGAAACAGATTAAAATAACAAAAGGAATATCTATAAAAGTTTGCGTTTTTTTCTATGGTTTCTCAGAGCATCACCGCAGAAAAAAAGGGCAGCTGCCGAAAGAAACGATCTGTAGTAATTATATCATAAAAAAAGTGATTTTTCTTAAAATTCATCTGGAAATATTTTAATTTTGGGTCTATACTTGTGGTAACATGGGTGAAAAATGGAGATAGTGTGATTTCCCCGTGGAAGAACAGTGTTTTGCGTGATACGGGTAAGACCCGTGAAATAGAGTAAGAAGGTTGATGAAGTGGAGCGGTTTGTAGATAATCCGGACTTTCTGCAGGATATTTTTCTGGAGGAAAGCTGGAAGAATGTCGATCGAATCGACGGATTCATAGAATCCAAGGCAAATCAGGAAAAATTTGAAATAACGGCGGAAGAGGTGAACAGTCTCTATCGTACGATGCACAGCATCAAGGGCTCTGCGGCAATGATGGGCTATCCTGTCATCTCCGAAACTGCCCATGCGGCGGAGGATCTGTTTTCCTATCTCAGGGAAGAGGCATCTCCCGCACAGAAGGATCTGCAGCAGATTTTACAG
>JAUNCB010000179.1 GCA_030526765.1 Bacillota bacterium | reverse complement strand
TGCCTGTGAAAACCGTGCTTCAAACACTGTCTCGCTAATCATACAACTTCCCTTTGCCAATGTCAACAAACTCATGAGCAAAGGCTGCATATCCGTAGGAAAGGCAGGAAACGGCCCTGTCACAATGGAAATGCCCCCCTGCAGACGGGCAGGCGGCTTCATCCAGAGCAGATCGCTTTCCTCCCACAGGAACCGACAGCCACAGCGTCGCAGCACCTCCAGCACCGCTCCCATCTGCTCCCGCTCCAGCCCCTTCAGACGAAGCTCCCCTCCCGTCATTGCCGCTGCACAGAGGAAGGTTCCCCCTTCGATGCGATCTCCCGGAACGGTATATACCGCCCCATGCAGATGTTGCACCCCTTCGATCAGAATACAGTCTGTTCCTTCTCCGTAGATCTCCGCACCCATCGCCCGCAGAAATCTGACCAGTGCAACGATCTCCGGCTCTCTGGCCGCATTATGGATGACCGTGACCCCCTCCGCCTTTACCGCCAGCAGAAGGATATTTTCCGTTGCTCCCACACTGGGAAAGGGCAGATGGATGACTGCCCCTGTAATGGGTACCACTCTGCACTCCAGTATTCCCTTTTCCTCTGCTACCGATACCCCCATGCTGCGGAAGGCTGCCAGATGCAGGTCGATGGGGCGTTTTCCGATGGCACAGCCCCCGGGATAGGTCAGCCTTGCCTCTCCTGTCCGCCCCAGAAGTGCCCCCAGAAAGAGGATAGAGGAACGCATTTTCCCTGCCTGCTCCCCCGTCACCTCCGTTTTGGACAGGGTACTGCTGTCAATGCAGACGGTACGCCCTGTCTGCCGCACCATACAGCCCAGATCCCGCAGGATCTCCAGTGTCTGCAGTACATCTCTGATCTGCGGCAGATTTTCCAGCACCACCTCATCTGCTGCCAGCACACAGGCGGCAAGCATGGGCAGTGCGCCGTTCTTGCTGCCCCGTACATCAAATTCCCCCGTTATCCTTCTCCCGCCCTGCACGATATATGTCCCCATGCCCTTCCCTCCAAAAAAGAATCTTACCTTTATTTTATCGGATCCATGCCCCTTTGGTGTCAGTCCTTTCTGTTTACAAAGAAGGGATTCCGCAGTAATATAAAGGTATCTTTTTGGAATACAGCAGCAAAATAAAAGATAAGGAGGCTTCCCCTATGGATTTGAAGCGTAATATTTTAGATATACACGGGTTAATGGTCGGTCAGGCTGAAAACAACACCGCAAAAACAGGGGTCACTGTTGTTCTGGCAGAAAACGGTGCTGTCTGCGGCGTAGATGTACGGGGAGCGGCTCCCGGCACAAGAGAAACGGATCTTCTCGACCCCGTCAATGCCATGGAGCGGGTAAATGCCGTTGTGCTTTCCGGCGGCTCCGCCTTTGGTCTGGAGGCAGCCAGCGGCGTTATGGACTGGCTGGAGGAAAATGGGATCGGCTTTGATGTAGGTGTAACAAAGGTGCCCATCGTACCCTCCGCTGTTCTCTTCGATCTGACCTATGGAGATGCCTTCACCAGACCCGATAAAGCCATGGGCAGACAGGCATGCGAAAACCTTTCCGCTTCTGTTTTGCTGGAGGGCGACCACGGCGCAGGCTGCGGTGCCACCGTAGGCAAACTGACCGATATGGATCACTGTACAAACAGCGGCATCGGCAGCTGGTGCGAGGTAACGGAAAACGGCATCCGTGTCGCCGCTCTGATCGCCGTGAATGCCTTTGGCGATGTATATGAAAACGGGAAGATCATTGCAGGCACAAAGGATGACGCAGGCAATTTCCTTTCCACAGAGGAAGGTGTCATCAAAATGGCATCGGGTCTTTCCTTCAGCGGCAAAAACACCACCATCGGCATCATTGCCACCAATGTGAAGCTGACAAAGGCACAGGCAAAAAAAGTAGCGGGCATGGCCCACGATGGTCTGGCACGCTGTATCCGCCCTATCCACACCACAATGGACGGTGACACCCTTTTCTGCCTTTCCACAGAAGAGCTGGATCTGCCTGTGGCACCTGTGGATGTGGTTGGCATCCTTGCGGCTAAGGCAACGGAAATGGCAGTGATCCGTGCCGTAAAAGCGGCGAAATAATCATATATTTTAGAGAGAATGAAGATGTAATAAGTTTTACTTATCCTTTCATTCAGATATTTTGATTTCTTTTTCCGTAAAAAAATAGAATTTTCTATTTTCCAAGGCTTTTCGATATGATACAATAAATACATGAAAAAAAGCAGAACCCACACTTTTTAGAATAAACGGGAGGTTACTATGAAACAGGATATGATTTTGATTCTGGATCTGGGCAGCGAAGAAAACCCTATGATTGCCCGCGAGATCCGTGCTATGGGTGTTTACACAGAGATCCACCCTCATGACATTTCCGCAGCAGAGCTGGCTGCACTGCCCGGCGTAAAAGGCATTATTCTCAACGGCGGTGTAAACCGTGTGGTTGACGGTGTTGAGATCGATGCTTCCGCAGCGGTATATGACTCCGGTTTCCCCATTCTGAAGGCTGACCATAAGGGCGGCGCTCCCTTCCCTGCAGAGGAAGCGGAAAGAGCAGCTGTACTGAAAAAATTTGTATTTGATGAATGTAAGGCTGAAGCAAACTGGACCATTGAAAACTTCATCGATGACCAGATCGAACTGATCAAGCGTCAGGTTGGCGACAAAAAGGTTCTGCTGGCTCTGTCCGGCGGTGTTGACTCCTCCGTTGTTGCAGCGATGCTGATCCGTGCCATCGGCAAACAGCTGACCTGTGTGCATGTAAACCATGGTCTTCTGCGTAAAGGCGAACCCGAAGAGGTTGTTCGTGTATTCCGTGATGAAATGGATGCAAATCTGGTATATGTGGATGCTGTTGACCGTTTCCTGGATAAACTGGCAGGTGTAGCAGATCCCGAAACAAAACGCAAGATCATCGGCGTGGAATTCATCCGTGTATTTGAAGAAGAAGCAAGAAAACTGGAAGGCATCGAATTCCTGGGTCAGGGCACTATCTACCCCGACATCATCGAATCCGGTACAAAAACAGTAAAAGCAGTAAAATCTCACCACAATGTAGGCGGTCTGCCCGAGGATCTGCAGTTTGCACTGGTAGAGCCTCTGAAAATGCTGTTCAAGGACGAAGTGCGTGCTGTAGGTAAAGCACTGGGTCTGCCCGACGGCATGGTTTACAGACAGCCCTTCCCCGGCCCCGGTCTGGGTGTTCGTTGTCTGGGTGCCATCACAAGAGACAGACTGGAAGCTGTTCGTGAGTCCGATGCGATCCTGCGTGAAGAATTTGCGAAAAACGGTCTGGAAGGCAAGGTATGGCAGTATTTCACAGCTATCCCCGACATCAAATCCGTTGGTGTGCGTGACAACAAGCGTGCGGATGAATGGTGCGTAATCATCCGTGCCGTTAATACAGTAGATGCGATGACAGCATCTGTGGAAAATGTTCCCTTTGATCTGCTGCAGCACATCACTGCTCGTATCACAAATGAAGTTGCAGGTGTAAACCGTGTTCTGTTTGACCTGAAGAACAACCCCGCATCCCGCCGTATTATGACCAATATCTACACCTTTGAAGACCTCCATGAGATGGCCCTGTATCCCTGTGCTTACTCCATGACCTTCAATGTGTCCGGCAATACCCTGAACGGCATCCTGAACCAGCGCAGCCAGGATATGCTGGCCGCCAACAACTGGAATGTCTGC
>JAUNCB010000178.1 GCA_030526765.1 Bacillota bacterium | reverse complement strand
CGGCGGCGGAGCCGGAGATGTGCGATATGGCAGAATTTCTCCGAGAGATGTGAGCTAAAATAGCATGTGACGGCACAGATACCATTACGGTCGAAGGGGTGAAATACCTCCATGGAGCGACCCATCGGGTCATTCCCGACCGCATTGAGGCAGGAACTTTTATGGCGGCGGCAGCCATCACAGGCGGGGATATCCTGCTGGAGCATGCGGCGGAGGAGCATCTGAAGCCCATTATGGCAAAGTTGGCGGAATGTAATGTGAAAACAGAGGTGACAGAGGAGGGCTTGCGGGTCTATCGGAAGGGAAGGCTGCATGCGGTGCAGGTGAAGACCATGCCCTATCCCGGCTTTCCCACGGATCTGCAGGCACCCTTCATGAGCCTGATGGCGGTGGCAAAGGGCACCAGCATCATCACGGAAACCATCTTTGAAAACCGCTTTCTCCATGCGGGAGAGCTGCAGCGGATGGGAGCGGATATCCGCATCGACAGCCGCAGTGCCATCATAGAGGGAGTGGAGGGGCTGACGGGAGCAAAGGTGCGTGCCACAGACCTGCGAGCAGGAGCAGCTCTCATTCTTTCCGCACTGGCGGCAAAGGGAGACACGGAGATCAGCGATATTTACCATATTGAACGGGGCTACGATCATATCGAGGAAAAGCTGCGGCGGCTGGGTGCAGAGATCCGAAGGGAGGACTGAGGGGAAATTCATATTTTATTTACAATTTATTCATTGGGCGGAAAAAGTTAGGGTGTAAAACATTAGTAACAGAAGGGCGGAGTACAGATATCCTCTTATATACAATACACCCCTGTGTACTCCGCCGCGGGAAAGCATTTCAGCCTTCCTGCAGGAATAGATTGTATGAAAGAAGAAAGCGAGCGGTATCTATATGGAAATGAAAAATCAGCGAAAGCCATTATTATATTACTGGCTCATCGCCCTGCTGGTGATGGGCATGATCAATATGTTTTTCCTGCCCTTTATGGCAAAAAACAGCATCCGACAGGTGACCTACGATGTGTTTCTGACACAGGTGGAGGAACGGAATGTTTCTCAGGCGGAGGTCAATTCTGATGTGATCTATTTCTTCCTGAAGGAGGATATGGAAGGAGAAAAAACAACGATCTTTGCAGATCAGGATGCGCCGAAGGTATACTCCACTGTGCGTATGGATGACCCTCAGCTGGTGGAGCGTCTCTTTGAAGCAGAGGTATCCTTTGGAGAGGTGAAGCCGAAGGAGATCTCACCCCTGCTCAGTACACTGATCATGTTTGTGCTGTTCTATTTCGGCTGGCGGTTCCTTATGAAGCGGCTTACAGGAAAAATGGGCGGACAGACCATGTCCTTCGGGAAATCGAATGCCAAGATCTATGTGAAGGCGCAGACAGGAAAAACCTTTCAGGATGTAGCGGGACAGGATGAAGCCAAGGAAGCGCTGAATGAGATCGTGGATTTTCTGCATCATCCCGAGAAATATACGGAGGTGGGGGCGAAGATGCCGAAGGGTGCCCTTCTGGTGGGTCCTCCCGGTACAGGTAAGACACTGCTGGCACAGGCGGTGGCAGGGGAAGCAAATGTTCCCTTCTTCTCCATTTCCGGTTCCGAATTTGTGGAAATGTTTGTGGGTATGGGTGCCGCAAAGGTGCGGGATCTGTTTAAGCAGGCCAATGAAAAAGCACCCTGTATCGTCTTTATTGATGAGATCGATACCATCGGGAAAAAGAGAGACGGCCATGGCATGGGCGGCAATGATGAACGGGAACAGACCCTGAATCAGCTGCTGACGGAAATGGACGGCTTTGACGGCAAGAAGGGCGTTGTGATCCTGGCGGCTACCAACCGTCCCGAAACACTGGATAAAGCCCTGCTGCGACCCGGTCGTTTTGACCGCCGTATCCCTGTGGAGCTGCCCGATCTGAAGGGCAGAGAAGCCATTCTGCGAGTACACGCAGAGAAGATAAAAATGGAAGCGGAAATCGATTTTGATGCCATTGCAAGAGCCACATCGGGGGCATCCGGCGCAGAACTGGCGAATATCGTCAATGAAGCGGCGCTGCGGGCGGTCCGTATGGGCAGAAGCAGGGTGGCGCAGAATGACCTGATGGAAAGCGTGGAGGTCATCCTTGCGGGCTATCAGCGTAAGGGTGCCGTGATCTCCAGGGAGGAGAAGGAGATCATTGCCTATCATGAGGTGGGTCATGCGCTGGTGGCAGCACTGCAGAATCATTCCGCACCGGTACAGAAAATTACGATCATCCCCAGAACCAGCGGGGCATTGGGGTATACCCTGCAGGTGGATGAAGGGGAAAAGCATCTGATGAATCAGGAAGAGATTTTCAATAAGATCGCCACGTTCACGGGGGGACGGGCGGCAGAGGAAGTGAAGTTCGGCTCTGTTACCACAGGGGCGGCTAATGATATTGAGCAGGCGACCCGCCTTGCCCGCGGCATGGTTGCACGCTTCGGCATGAGCGAGGAGTTTGGTATGGTGGCACTGGAAACAGTGAATAATCAGTATCTGGGTGGAGATACCTCTCTTGCCTGCTCCAATGAAACGGCGGCAAAAATCGACAAAGAGGTGGTGGCGCTGGTAAAGAAAGCCCACGATCGGGCCTATGGTATCCTGATGGAAAACAGAGAGAAGCTGGATGAGATCGCAGCATATCTGCTGGAAAAGGAAACCATCACGGGTGAGGAATTCATGGAGATTCTGAACCGAACAGAAGCATAAGGAAATGCGGCTGACAGAAAAGAACGGAAGCCTTGTGGAAAAGCAGTCTGCCAATGGATGGCAGACTGCTTTTTTGTCGAACATACAGACTGGACAATCCCTTTTTGCAGGAGTACAATAAAAGAAATCCAGCAGGAGGAAAAGACCATGTCACGCCATACCATACCCTATGAGGGGATCGAAATTGAATATGAGCTTTCCCGCAAGAATGTGAAATATATCAATCTGCGGGTCAATAAATACGGCAAGGTGGTCGTTTCTGCAGGGAAAAATGTGCCCTTTGAGGCCATTGACGATTTTGTGGCTTCCAAGGCATTCTGGATCATCACCCATCTGGCGGAAATCGAAAAGATCAGAAATGAAATGCCCGATACCAGCCTTTATGAAGGAAAAACGGTGTTTTATCTGGGCAGACCCTATCGGCTGATGCTGGATCGGGGAGAAAAACGGATTTTTTTTGATGGGGAAGAGCTGCATCTGCACTATCCTTCCATGAAATCGGAGGGGCTGAAGGAGGTCTATCTGGAATGGCTGAAGGAGGAGGCAGAGAAAAAATTTTCTGAAATCATGGATAGAATACATCCGATGGTGGCAGAATATCATATAAAGAAGCCGCAGATCAAAGTGCGGAATATGAAGAGCATCTGGGGGAGCTGCACCACAACGGGTACGGTGATCCGCCTGAACCTGCAGCTGATGAAAGCGGAGGAAGGGTGTATTGAGCAGGTGATCCTCCATGAGCTGCTGCATTTTCGGTATCCGAATCACGGTAAATCCTTTTATGATCTTCTGGGGCAGCTGATGCCCGACTGGAAGGAACGGAAGGAAAAACTGGATAAAAACTTTAAAGATGGGATATAATTTCCAAGGGAGGAATTGACAAGAGCCCTCCCTTGGGGTATACTATAAAAGATGAAACATATTATTGCCGCGGAGTAGAGCAGTCCGGTAGCTCGTCGGGCTCATAACCCGGAGGTCGCA
>JAUNCB010000177.1 GCA_030526765.1 Bacillota bacterium | reverse complement strand
CAGAAGGATGAAAAAGGTAAAAATGATACAGGCAGTACAGATGAAAAACAGGAGGATATGGGTATGAATATAATGTCACTATTCAATGCTTTGCCCGGTTCCGTTGCCCAGGGGTTGATATGGGGCATTATGGCGATCGGGGTATATATGACTTATAAGGTGCTGGATTTTGCCGATCTGACGGTAGACGGCTCCATTGCAACAGGAGGTGCAACGGCAGTTATGCTGATGCTTTCCGGTCAGAATGTTTATGTGGCGCTGATCGGTGCCACTGTGGCAGGGATGCTGGCAGGTCTGGCAACAGGTGTTTTCCATGTGGTTTTTGGTATTCCCGGTATTCTGGCGGGTATTCTGACCCAGCTGGGGCTGTATTCTGTCAATATGCGGATCATGGGGAAATCCAATCAGGCGATCAGTGTGGATAAGTATGATCTGATCCTGAGTTTGAGAGATATTCCCAATGCCATTCTGATTGGCATGATCTTCTGTGCGATTCTGATCGTGGTGCTGTATTGCTTCTACGGTACAGAGATCGGGCGTGTGTTCCGTGCGACGGGCTGTAATGAAGTGATGGCACGGGCGCAGGGAACAAATACAGACCATATGAAGATCCTTGGTCTGATGCTCTCCAACGGTGTAGTTGCTCTGGCAGGCGGTCTGTATGCACAGTATCAGGGCAATGCCGATGTAAATATGGGCCGTGGTGCCATCGTTATCGGTCTGGCGGCAGTCATCATCGGTGAGGTCGTGCTGGGCAGATGGGTATATTTTAACTATATGCTGCGTATGGCGGCTGTTGTATTTGGTGCGATCATGTATTTCTGCGTCATTGCAGTGGTGCTGTGGCTTGGTCTGGAAACAACAGACATGAAGCTGATCAGTGCGCTGATCGTAGCGGCATTTCTGGCTGTGCCCCATCTGAAGGGGAAATATGATGCCAGTCATGTAAAGAGAGGAGGCGGAAAGAATGCTTGAGTTAAAAGGAATCTATAAAACATTCAATCCCGGCTCTCCCAATGAAAAAAGAGCCCTGAACGGGATCGATCTGGTGCTGGAGGAAGGGGATTTTGTGACCATCATCGGCGGTAACGGCGCCGGTAAGTCCACCATGCTGAATGCCATTGCAGGCGCATGGCCCATTGATGAAGGACAGGTTATTATTGACGGTGTGGATGTGACACATCTGCCGGAGCATAAACGGGCGGCTTATCTGGGGCGTGTATTCCAGGATCCCATGAACGGCACGGCGGCGGATATGGAAATTGAAGAAAACCTTGCCATTGCAAAACGCAGAGGCAAAAATCGCTCTTTGAAATGGGGCATCACAAGAAAAGAGCGGGAGGAATATGTAGAGCTTCTGAAAATGCTGGATCTGGGACTGGAAACCAGACTGCGGGCAAAGGTAGGTCTGCTTTCCGGTGGGCAGCGTCAGGCGCTGACCCTTCTGATGGCAACCTTAAAGAAGCCCAAGCTGCTGCTCCTGGATGAGCATACGGCAGCCCTTGACCCGAAAACAGCGGAAAAGGTGCTGGAGATCTCCGATAAGATCATCGGGGAAAACAAGCTGACCGCACTGATGGTAACCCATAACATGAAGGATGCCATTGCCCACGGCAATCGTCTGATCATGATGTGGGACGGCAGAATCATTCTGGATATTCGGGGAGAAGAAAAGAAAAATCTGACAGTAGAGGATCTGCTGAAGCAGTTCACCATTGCCAGCGGCAAGGAGTTTGCTTCCGACAGAGCATTGCTGAGTTAACAATCAAAGGTACCTGTGAAAACAGGTGCCTTTTTTGCTGCCTGCGGGACAATGTCTAGTTTGGGCGGCGGCAGCATAAACTGAACAAATGAGCTTGAGGTGCAGGGATGGGGTTACGGAAAAATATGGCGGAGGCTCTGGAACTGCCAAAGGAGATCATGCTGAATCTGCCGCTGATCACGCTGGTGGGCAGGGAGGAGATCACCATAGAGAATTATAAGGGAATACTGGAATATGGAGCGGAAGCGGTACGCATCGGCACAGCCGCAGGCACCCTGCAGATGAAGGGAAGGAACCTTTGCCTGAAGCAGCTTTCGGCAGAGTGCGTGGTGGTGACGGGACAGATCGAGGAACTGCGCTTTCTGACATAGAAGGAAAACCAACAGGGGTGAGGATTTTGTTTCTGGTTTTATGGTATTCTTTGCGTGGATATGTTAAAATAAGAGCGAGGGGCTTTTCCGCAGAACGCTTTATGAATATGGCGGCGTTTCGGGGCGTATATCTATGGGATGTTACGCCGGAAGGTGCGGGAATGACCATGAAGGCAGATGCAAAGGGTCTGGAGATTCTGGAAAGCTGCGCCCAAAGGACGGGCTGCCAAATGGAGATTCTTGACCGGGGCGGACTGCCTGTGCTGCTGCGGCGGCTGCGGGGCAGGCAGGTCTGGTCAATGGGGCTTTTGCTTTTTGCATCAGGGCTTTATCTGCTTTCCTCCTTTGTCTGGTCGATACAGGTGGAGGGGAATGAACGTCTGGAAACGGAGCGGCTGCTTTTGACCTGCAGGGAAATGGGGCTTCGCCCCGGTGTATGGAAGAAGGGCGTCGATCCGGCGCAGATCACAGAGGGACTTTTGTCGGCATTTTCGGATCTTTCCTGGGTCAGTGTCGGCGTGAAGGGAACAGGTGTGACCATCCATCTGGCGGAAACCATAGAAAAGGCGGAAGTGGTGGATCGGGATACACCCTGTGATATTGTGGCATCGGAAGACGGTGTGATCCTGCAGATCACGGCGGAACGAGGAACTCCGCTGGTGAAGGTTGGGGATGTGGTGAAAAAAGGGGATGTGCTGATCTCCTCTGCACTGACCATCGGTCTGGAAGGGGAAGAACAGCACACGGAATATACAGCGGCAGAGGGTGCAGTAACTGCCCGCATCTGGAAACGGCTGTCGGGGGAGTTGCCTCTGCAATATAAAGAAAAATCCTACAGCGGCATAGAAAAAGAAAATCGAAGCATCCTTCTGCAGGGCAGAGAAATTGATATCGTTCGCCCAAACAGCAGGCTACAGTGGGAGAAAGAAATCATGGACGAGCAATGGCTGTCACTGGGGGATTTCAGACTGCCTGTGTGTGTGAAAACGGAAAACTGGCGGGAATATACCCTTCAGGAAAAAACACGGACAGCGGAGGAAGCAAAGAAACTTCTGGAAAAAGAGTTGGGGCAGCGGGCAGAGGAGATCCTTTCGCCCCATGGCAGAATAGAAAATATTGTGTTTGATTTTGAGGAATATGCAGACAGTGTCCGTGGAGAAGCGGTGCTGACTCTGCTGGAAAGAATAGATGAAAAAACGAATGGGAGCGTGAAAGACTGAATGAGCTTTGAAAGAACCATACAGATGGATAACAGCATCATCCTGCCGGTATTTGGGCAGTTTGATGCCAATATTAAGAAGATAGAAAAGGAATGCCGTGTCAGCATTGTCAATCGGGGGGACGATGTGAAGATATCGGGCGAGGAGATGCAGGTGCATCAGGCATGGAATATCCTGCATTCTCTGGCAGCACTGGCGAGAAAGGGCGAGGAGATCACGGAGCAGAATCTGGAATATTTTATTGCATCTGCGGCGGAATCCGATCTCAGAGAGCTGGAAAAGGTGTATGATGATCTGATCTGTATCACCGTAAACGGCAGACCCCTGAAGCCCAAAACACTGGGACAGAAGAAATATGTGGA
>JAUNCB010000176.1 GCA_030526765.1 Bacillota bacterium | reverse complement strand
CCAGATCATGGGACACCAGAAGCACAGCCATATGCTGCTTATCCCGCAGCTCCATAATGCGCTTATAAAACAGATCCAGCCCCGCCATATCCACCCCGGAAACAGGCTCATCCAGCACCAGCAGATCCGGTACAGGGTCTGTTGCCAGTGCCAGCAGCACCCGCTGCAATTCCCCGCCGGAAAGTGCCCCCAGCCTTCTGTTTGCCAGATAGCCGCACTCTATATCCTCCAGCATCTTTTGGATATGGGCTTTCATTTTCTTGTTCTTTCCAAACCAGACCGCATTGCCGCCCCTTGCCGCCGCTATAAAATCCGCCACAGAAACAGGCATGCTCTTATCAAAATCCAGCTGCTGAGGCACATAGCCGATCCTCGGCTTCGGCAGCACCGTGCCATGATGGTCTGTAAAAGAAATGCTTCCTTTATAAAGCCGTTCCCCCAGCAGGGTCTTTAACAGTGTAGTCTTTCCTGCACCATTTTTTCCGATCAGCGCCGTCAGTTCTCCGCAGTGGAAGGTCAGATTCACCTGATCCAGCAGCGTATCCTCTCCGCTGATGACACTGATATTTTTCATTTCAATACTACAAAGTCCGCAGCTATTGTGGTTCATTCCGCCGCCTCCTTCCAATGTCTTTCTATTGCTTCGATATTTTTCTCCATTCTTTCCAGATAAGAGCAGCCCGCCTCATCTGCCGTTGTCAGCGGATCCAGAACAACAACCGCCTCATCCACCTCTGCCGCCAGCGTTTCGGCATAGATCTCTCCATGGTCTGCCGCTGTCAGAAAGAAGCGGATCCCATGTCCCTTTGCTTCATCCGCTGCCTCTGCCAGTTCCTTCGCAGAGGGCATCTGATATTCATCGGCTATAATACCAAACACCTTCTCCATATGAAACAGGTCTGTGATATAATCAAAGCCCTCATGAAATACCGCTGCAAATTCCCCCTCCGGGATTCCGATCTGATGGGCCTTATGTTCCAGCCCATGGGCTCCCTCATGGAATGCCTCCGCATTTTCTGTAAAAAGTGCCGCATCTGCCGCATCCAGCTCTGCCAGTGCCAGTGCCATCGCCTCTGCCTGCTGTGCAGCTCCTTCCGGCGACAGCCAGATATGAGGATTCCCCTCATGGGTATGGTCATGATCGTGACCATGGTGCGCCTCTTCTCCTTCATGGTGATGATGATGCTCCTCCACCGTCAGCAGCTCGATCTCCGCCGAGGTATCCACAATGATCAGTTCAGGATACCGCTCCAATGCCTGCGTGAGAAAGCTTTCCATCCCGCCACCGTTGATCAGAAGCACATCCGCTCCCTCCAGAAGCTTCATATCGGAAATCGTCAGCTCATAATCATGCAGACAGCCTGTCTGGGGCTGCGCCATATTCAGAAGCTCTACGCCTTCCGCCCCCTCTGTCACCGCCTGCGCCAGCAGAAACATGGGGTAAAAGCTGGTGACCACCCGAAGCTTTTCCCTGTTTTCCATTGTATCTGTTGTTTTGCCGCAGCCTGCCAGCAGCACTGCCAGCGCCAACAGCAAAACAGAAATTTTCTTTTTCATAGTTTTCCTCCGAAATGCAAATCAGTTGCAAGTAGCATTGTATACAATCCTACCCCTCTTGTCAAGATTCACCTTTCCCGATATGATATAGACAGGAAACCCCAAAGAAAAAATCATTTCCTTAGGAAAGGAGTCATCCTATGATTCGCAAATACAAACACCTCATTCCCCGTGTTCCCGATTCCTGCTTCGTTTTTCCCACAGCAGAGGTCATCGGCAGTGTTGACATGGGCGAAAATGTCATCGTTTATCCCGGCACTGTCATTCGGGCAGGCTACGGAAAGATCCGCATTGGCGACAACACCAATCTGCAGGAAAACACCACCGTTCATGTTGAAGCAGGCTTCGATGTCAATATCGGCAGCGGTGTCACCATCGGACACAACTCCATCATCCACGGCTGTACCATCTGCGATAATGTACTGATCGGCATGGGTGCCATCATACAGGAAGGTGCTGTGATCGAAGAAAACTGCTTCATCGGTGCAGGTGCCGTAGTAAAAAGAGGGATGCATATCCCCGCAGGACACATGGCATACGGCATCCCCTGCCGCATCGTCCGCCCCGTCACTCCCGCAGAGTACGAAGAGATCCGCATTTCCACCCAGGAATATCTCGCCTATAAAGAAGAATACCAAAGACAGGAAAAAGAAGACGATAAACTTATGTAAATATGTCATATTTATATAAAAAATACATCTATTTTTACACTTTTGAATCTTTTTCTCATAAAAAACAGAAATACACCTTGCAAAAAAGAATGTTCTGATATAAAATAGGCTTGTAGAATGAAGAAGGAGGTGTATTTCCAATGGCTCATAAAATCGGTCCCGAATGCATCGGTTGTGGCGCTTGCGCAGGCGGCTGCCCTACAGGTTGCATCAAAGAAGACGGCGGTGTATATGTTATCGCTGCTGCTGAATGCATCGATTGCGGTTCTTGCGTAGGCAACTGCCCCACAGGTGCAATCAAACCCGAATAATTCTGTACTTAAAAAAGGTGAGTCATTTATGGCTCACCTTTTTTCCTTCTCGGAAGAAAAGGCAAAAGCAACGGGCTTATCTCAAAAGAGATACGCCCGTTTTTTCATCTGTTTTATTTCTGTTCCGTTCTGCTCATGACAATTACAGAAGCAAGCACCAGCACAATGCCCGTCAGCTTCCCCATAGAAGCACTTTCCTGAAACACAAGGATCCCCAGCACCGCTGCTACCACCGGCTCGATGGTCGCCGTTACGGACGCCTTGGATGCAGGCAGACCGCTGAGCCCCTTTGTGTAGCAAAGATAAGGCACCACGGTTGTCAGCAGAGAAAAGGAAATCGCCAGAGGCCATTGTCCCATTTCGCTGATCTGACTGACCACTGCCCTCGGCTCCACCAGAAATGCCATGGTAAGTGCCGCTGTCAGAAAGGTATAAAAGGATATCGTCAGAGAGCCATAGCCCGCACGGATGGCATAGGTGCCAAAAATGCTGTATAAGGCATAGCCCACGCCCGATGCCAGCCCAATGGCAATGCCCTGCCATGTAAAGGACGCGCCTCCCTCCAGCAGCCCCGTTACCAGAATACAGCCCCCAAAGGTCATCAGCAAGACAATCCCCTTGGTTTTTGTCATTTTCTCCCCAACAAGCAGAATGGAAAAAAGCATCACAAAGGTAGGCGCTGTATACAGCAGCACTGCCGCCACTCCAAGGCTGGTCAGATTGACCGCCTTCATATATGCCCAGCTGAAAAAGGTAAAGCTGATGATCCCCGTGCCCACAAAGTAGCGCAGATCCTTCCAGCTTTTCAGCTTCAGCTGACTCCTGTCCTTAAAAAATGTGATCAGAAACAGCACCGCCGCTGCCAGAACACCCTTTACGAACAGCATCTGCATTTCCGTAAAGCCCAACGCATCGATGGCTTTTGTGAAAACACCGATCAGCCCCCAGCTGACCCCTGCAATGAGCACCAGTATATACGACATCTTACTTCACCTCTAAACATGCACCTATTACAGCAAAATCTCTCTGCCCATGGCAAAGGAATAAAGGTAAGTTTCCGCCACAGGCAGCCCCAGAGCTCCTTCCAGCGCCCTTCGATACAGCTGCATCTGGATGCGGTAGCGCTCCTTCAATTCCTCCTCATCATAAATCCGGTCCGATTTATAGTCAAGAAGGATCA